>QHVX01000156.1:13217-17263 GCA_003222375.1 Acidobacteriota bacterium | reverse complement strand
CAGTCCGCTCGGGCGTGACGATTGTCACGTCGTGTCCTCTCTTCGCCAACTCCTCGACCGGCTCGCGGACTGAGGGATGCTCAATCGCCGTTGTGACAATGTGATGACGACCGGCTGCCGGTACGGCACCGAAAATGGCGGCATTGTTAGACTCTGTACCGCCGCTGGTGAAGACGACCTCCCGCGCGGTGGCGCCGATCAGGCGCGCCACCGATTCGCGGGCGCTTTCGATCCGGCGGCGGGCCGTCTGGCCCTCTTTATGAATGCTCGACGCGTTACCGTATACCTCGGCCAACGCCTCGTGCAGCGCATCGAGAACGGCGGGATGGATCGGTGTGGTGGCGTTGTTATCGAGGTAGACGCGCATAGAATCGCTCACAGGACAACCATGAAGAGGATCGCGCTCACCGCCGTACTTGCTCTCACCTTTCTTGCTCCGAACATTGTCGCTCAAACAAACAATCCTCCCGACCCCGCCAATCAAGAACCTATCCGACAAATACCGCGAGTTTCTTCAGGATGTCGAGCCCATCATGCAGGACTCAGAGCTCGACACCTTCCTCATGCTGGAAACCGACGCGCAGCGCGAGATTTACATCACGGAGTTCTGGCGGCGGCGCGATCAGTTGCAGGGAACCACGAACCATGCCTTCCGCGATCAATACTATGCGCGCCTCGAGACCGTTAAGGAGCAATTCAAGAACGTCTCCTCCGATCGCGCGCGCATCTACCTGATCCACGGCGAGCCGCAGGAGCTGATCGATTCCGATTGCCGCCTGCTCGTTCCGATTCAAGTCTGGAAGTACGTCTACATCCCCGGCTTCGGCCATGACATCCGTTTTCTTTTCTACAAACCGCGAAACGGCGTCGACTACCGGCTATGGATGCCATACGGAATCAGCCGCGGGATGGACATCGAGTCGATGACCGACCTGGTCTCACAGGACGCCATCGGGACGGACATCAACGGCACGGGCGCCGTCCGCTACGTTTTCGGTCCCGCCGCACCTAATACGACGATGACGAATCTCGAGTTCCAGTGCAAATACGGTGACGAGATCCTCAAAGCCGTCTACCAGACGCAGATGAACAAGACCGACATGATGAAGGTCTTCAACCCGCCCGAGATCAATGAGGAGGATGTCCACAAGATCCTGCGGTCGGTCGTAATCGCCACGCCGAATGCGGTCAAGCTCGATGCTGACTTTGCGGTGAAGTTTCCGGCGAAACAAGGCAGCCGCACCGACGCGCAGATGACCGTTCTCGTTCCGCGCGCACAACTGGCGCTCCAGGACGTGGGGGGGACCAAGCAGTACAGCCTCGATGTCACGGGCGAAATTCTCAAGGAAGACCAGCTTTTCGAGAACTACCGCTACCGATTCGATTATCCGGGCGACATCAAAGACGAGAAAGTCGCGGTGGTGATCGATCGCTTCCTCCGGCCTGCCGATTACAAAGCGCGCATCAAGATCGCAGACTCGAATTCGACGGCCGAGGCGATCGTGGAGAAGATGCTCACGGTTCCGGAGATCCTCGACACGCCCGAACAACGCAAACAGAAAGAGAACGCGGCCTCGACGCTGGCCCAGTTGAAAGACGATATCGAATCCGACACCACGCGGCTGCGCATCGTTCCACTTTCCGACGATCTTCTGAACGGCATTCAACACATCGACACGATGGCCTACGGCGAAAACATCAAGGCTGTCGAGTTCTACCTCGATGGCAAGAAGATCATGGTCAAACGGCAACCGCCGTACACGCTCGATCTCGACTTCGGCGATGTCCCGCGGCAGCATCGCGTGCGAGCAGTGGCGCTGAACGAAACGGGCCAAGCGGTTGCCGGCGACGAGATCGTGGCCAACACAGGGAACGAGCCGTTCCGCGTTCGGATCATCTCGCCTCGAGTCGCGATCAACCTGCGCGGCAAGACGCGCGTCGAGATGGCAGTCAACGTTCCCGAAGGAAAGAAACTCGATCGCGTGGAGCTTTTCCTGAACGAAAGCCGCCTGGCGACGCTTTTCGGATCGCCGTGGGTTCAGACCGTCGACATTCCCAAGACCGAAGGCGTCGGATATCTGCGGGCAGTTGCATCGCTCAAGGACGAGCCGAACCAGCCGCCGGTCGAAGACCTGGTGATCATCGAGCTGCCGACCACCGTCATTCGCAACGGTCACCCGGTCAACGATCTGCCAGAGACGGCGTTCAAAGTTCTCGATGAAGGCAAACCGGTCAAAGTCACGAAGTTCGAGCACGTCAACAATCTGCCTTTGCAAATCGGAATGGCGGTCGATACGTCGGCATCGATGCAGCCGCGCATGGACGAAGCGCGCAAAGCGGGATCTCAATTCTTTGCGAACGTGATGAAGAAAGGCGACCGCGCCTTTCTCGTGTCATTCGACACGCAGCCCCAGCTCATCCAGCGATGGTCGCCAAAGCTGTCGGACGTCAACGCCGGACTCGCAAAGTTGCGCGCCGAAGAAGCGACGGCGCTTTACGACGCAGTCGTCTACTCGCTCTACAACTTCGTCGGCGTGAAAGGTCAGAAGGCGCTGATTCTGATCACGGACGGCAAGGACACCGCGTCGAAATTCTCATTCGATCAGGCGCTCGAGTACGCGCGGCGATCGGCGGTGCCGATTTACGCGATCGGAATCGGTATTCACGGCACCGAAGTCGATGTGCGATACAAGCTCGGCAAGTTTTGCAGCGAAACCGGCGGGAACACCTACTACATCGAAAACGCCATGGACCTCGGCCGCATCTACACCGATATCCAGAACGAACTGCGGTCGCAATACATCATCGGCTTCTACCCCGGCGACAACGTGAAGCCGGGATCGAAGTGGCGCGAAGTATCCGTGCAGGTGAGCGACGGACGCGCCAAGACGATCAGGGGGTATTACCCGTAAGGAAAGGCGGAAGGCAGAAGGCAGAAGGCAGAAGTGAGGACTTCTTCCTTCTGCCTTCTGCCTTCTGCCTTCTGCCTTCTGCCTTCAGCGCTAGCTCACCGGATTGCCATCGGCATCCACTACATGCAGCTCGCCGAGGTTGAGCTCGCGGACGCCGCTCTCGATCTTCGCTCGGTCCCCGACCACCACCCACACCAGATTGTTCGGCTTCACAACGTCGGGCGCGACGTGGACCATGTCATTGAGCGTCAGCGATGACACTTTGCTGGCGTACGTCTCCCAATAGTCGGCTGGAAGGTTGAACTGCACCAACTCGCGGATGGCCGCCGCAACCGCACTCGAAGTCTCCCACTGGCCGGGCAGCGACTGCGTGATGTTCCCCTTCGCCATGGCGAGCTCTTCGGCGGTCACAGGCCGATCCTTCACGATCTGGTGCAGCTCCTTGTTCATCTCCACCAGCGACTCTTTGGTCTTGTCGGTCTGCACCGGCGCGAAGGCGATGAACATCGGCTGTGCGCGCGCATCGGGCAGGAAACTTCCTGCGCCATAAGACCAGTGCTTGTCTTCGCGAAGGTTCATGTTGAGGCGCGAGACGAATGCGCCGCCGAGGACGGTGTTCATCGTCTCGAGCGCGATTTCGTTCGGATTGGCTTTCGGCGGCCCGACCACGCCCGCGATGATCGTCGATTGGATCGCGCCCGGCTTGTCGACCAGATAAACGGCCGGCTTCGCATTCAGCGCAACCGTGCTGATGTTCTTCTTCGGAACATCGCCTGGTTTCCAGGAAGCGAAGAGCTTCTCGAGCTTCGGCTGGATCTCGGCCAACGTCGTGTCTCCGACCACCACCATCGTCGCGTTGTTCGGCTTGAACCACGTGTTGTGGAACTTGACCAGATCGTCGCGGGTGATCTTCGCAACCGAGCCTTCCGTTCCTGAGCCGGTGAACGGATTGCCGTAGGCATGGTTGGCGCCGTAGATGAAACGCGGCAGGACGCGCAACGCCATCTGAACGGGCGTCGCTTTTTCACGCTGGATCGTCGCGATCAGCAGTTTCTGCCGGCGCGCAAAGTCGGACGGATTGAACGCCGGATGCAAAATCACATCGGCGTACAGATCGAGCGCCGGATCGAGTGT
>QHVX01000156.1:3592-13211 GCA_003222375.1 Acidobacteriota bacterium | reverse complement strand
GAGATTCGCGCCGAGGCGTGAGAGCTCGGTGCTGATCTGGAGACCGTTGCGCGTGGTCGTCCCTTCGTCGAGCATCTGCATCGCGAGCGACGCTGTGCCCGGAATGGCCGTCTGATCGCTGGCGTAGCCGGCATCGACCATCAGGTTGAAGTTGACGACCGGCACCGTGTGTCGCTCAGCGACGATGAGCTGCAGGCCGTTCGACAGTTTGGCGCGCTGCACCGATACGAATTTCGGCGCCGGAGGTGCGCTCGGTTCGGGCAGCTTCGAACGATCGACACCCGCGCCCTCGGCTGCCAGTTTCGGGAATGGACGAATCTCGAGCTCATACAGTCCCTCACCGAGCCACTCTTTGCCGGCGCGCTGCAAGTCGGCAGTCGTCGCGCCGCTGGCCCACGCCAGTTGTTGCTTGTATGCGTCGGGGCTTCCGCCGAACACTTCGCTCTGCGCGAGGATGTCGGACTTCCCGCCGAAACCGCCGATGCGCTCTGCGCCGCGCACGAAGCGCGCGAAGTACTGCGTCCGCACGCGATCGAGCTCGTCCTGCGTCGGCCCGCTCGCCAGGAGACGCGCCAGCTCCTCATCGACAGCTTTGCGTACTTTCGTCAGGCTATCGCCAGGTTTTGCCGTAGCGGTGATGATGAAGAGGCCGCCGATCTCGCGCGGGCCGATCGACGCACCGACATCGGTCGCGATCTGGTCGTCATACACCAGACGCTTGTAGAGACGTGAGGCCTTGTCGCTGACCAGAACATCCGACAGCAGGTTGAGATAGATGTTGTCGGCACTTGGTACAAGCGTGACTGCGGGACGCGATCCTGCGCAACCTGCAGTTGCGTTCCGGCGCGCTTGGCAACCCACGACTCGAAGCGCGCGACGGGCGGGCCGGGCGGGATGTCGCCAAAATACTTTTCGACTTTCTGCTTTGCGGTCGCGGCGTCGATGTCGCCTGCGATCACGATCACGGCGTTCGAAGGACCGTAATACGTCTTGAACCAATCCTTCACGTCGGCCAGCGAGGCCGCGTTGAGATCCTCCATCGATCCGATCACGGTGTGCGCGTAGGGATGGCCCGCTGGATAGACCGCTTTCGTGATCAGCTCCTGGCTGACCGCGTACGGCTGGTTCTCGCCCTGCCGTTTTTCGTTCTGAACTACGCCGCGCTGCTCGTCGAGCTTCGGCTGATCGATGGCGCCGAGCAGATGACCCATGCGATCCGATTCGAGCCATAGGATCATGTCGACCGCGGAAGTCGGGACGTTCTGGAAGTAATTGGTGCGATCGTTGTTGGTCGTGCCGTTGAGATCAGTCGCGCCGACTTTCTCCACGGCTTTGAAGTAATCGGTGTTGAAGTGCTCGCTGCCGTTGAACATCAAATGTTCGAAGAGATGGGCGAACCCTGTCTTACCGTCCTTCTCATTCTTTGATCCGACGTGGTACCAGACATTGACCGCCACGATCGGAGCCTTGTGGTCCTCGTGCACGATCAGAGTGAGACCGTTCTTCAAGACGAACCTCTGATAAGGGATATCGACTTGCGGGACGTTCGCCGCAAAGACGAAAAGACAGGCGAATAGTGCGATGCCGAGCTTCAACGCGCGCATGGAAGCCTCCTACGTGGGGGCTTACTTTATCGCGCTTTTGCGTTCCTGCGCGGCGCGTTCGCGCTCAGCCGCACGAGCGGCGCGCCGCTGATTCGCTTCATCCTTGATCCGCTGTCCGATTTCACAACCGGTGACCGTCGTTGCCAGACCGCCCTCGGCCGTTTCTTTGAGGCCGCGTGGCAGCGCTCGGCCAATGCGGACCATCGCCTCCACGATTTCATCCATCGGGATGACAGATTCGACGCCGGCCAGGGCGAGCTGCGCCGCCGTAAGGCCATGGACGGCGAAAAGCGCGTTGCGTTTCACGCACGGGACTTCGACCAGGCCGCCGACCGGATCGCAAACGAGTCCGAGGGTGTTCTTCAGCGCGAGGGCGGCGGCGTGAATCGATTGGCGCGTGCTGCCGCCCATCATGTATGCCACTCCTGCCGCGCCCATCGATGACGCCACCCCGACTTCGTTCTGACATCCGCCCGCGGCGCCGGAGATGTTCGCGGTCAGCGCGATGATCGATCCGATCCCGCCCGCCACGACGAGCGCGCGTACGGTCTTCTCTTGATCAATTTTGCGTTCTTCCTCGAGCGCCAACAGCATTCCCGGAACAACGCCGCCTGCGCCCGCCGTCGGCGCAGCGACGATGACGCCCATCCGCGAGTTCTCGCCCATCACCGACAAGGCGTACAGCTCGGCCTTCACGGTCAGCGGATCGAGAAAGGTCTTGCCGTTCTGAAATGCCTCATTGAGCAGTTTGGCCTCGTTGCCGACGAGCTTTCCCATCGACAGGCCGCCGTTCTTGCCGCGCTCGACGCAATCGCGCATGACCGCGCGGCGCTTGCGCAGCGCTTCGAGAATCTGATCGCGCGGAACCGCATGCTCCTGCTCGTCAGTCTCGAGAAAGACGTCGGCAAGATCGCGGTCTTTGGCGATTTGTTCGAGTTGCTTGAAGGATTCGATCATGGGATGCGATCTAGATATCTCGCCTCCGAAACATCCGCGAGAGCGCAGATCCTTCCCAGGGCCGCATCGGAGATCGGCGAATCGACATCGATCTGCATGAAGGCGTCTTTGCCGCGCTGTTTGCGCGAGCAGTAAAGCGAAGCGATGTTGATCCTCTCCTCCGCGATGATCCGCGTCACCTCCGAGATCATCCCCGGCCGGTCCCGATAGAAAAGCAAAAGAGTCGGCGAATCGCCTTTGAATCGCGTCTGAAACCCATTGATCTTGAAGACTTCAATCACCCCGCCACCGATCGACGAGCCAACCACCTCTGCCTTGCGTTTTTTGCCCTCGATCTCGATACGGACCGTATTCGGATGGACTTCGCCGAGATCTTCTTCGTGGAATTCGATGTTGACGCCCATCTGCTCGGCGATCCGTATCGCCTCCGGAATCCGCGGATCGTCGACATTCAAACCGATCGCGCCGCCGACGAGCGCAAAATCCGAACCGTGCCCGCGGTACGTGGCCGCCAGCGGCGGATGCAAGTAGAAGCGGACAGTCACGGGATCCTCATCGAGGATTTCGCGCGCGACGCGGCCGAGCCGCGCCGTGCCCGCCGTGTGCGAGCTCGAAGGACCGACCATCACGGGTCCCATCACGTCGAGTATCGAGACCTTTCTGTCGTGTCTGACAGTCATGTCATTCGTAAGTTTAGTGCCGGGTGCTGCGTGCCGTGTGCCGAAAAGCGTAAACTGCAAAGTCCAAGCGGTCCGTGCGCAATGAGTGAAAAGCCAGTCATCCTCGTCGTTGACGACGACGGCCCGATTCTCGCGCTGATGCATAACGTCCTCAAGGAGTTCGGCTTCCAGCCGCTCACGGCCGCCAACGGCCCGGAGGCCATCGATGTCGCACGGAAGCAGCGGCCCGCCCTGGTCCTCCTCGACAAGAACATGCCGGGAATGCCCGGCGACGAGGTGATCCGCAACCTGCGCGGCGAGCCGGGCCTCGACAAGCTGCCGATTCTCATCCTCAGCGGCGAGCGGTTGAGCCGCGCCGAGCTCGCCGAGCTGGGGGCCGATGGCGCGGTACAAAAGCCATTCGACGTCACGCTGCTGGTCGAGCAGATCCGGCAGTACGTCTGCGGCGACGGACATCCGACGCAGTCGTGACGAGCCATATAATCGGCCGCCATGGCCCAGAAGATCGATCAGCTCGTCCGCGATGCCGTCTTCGCCGACGCCGACACAAAATCAAAGGCCCGCAAAGAAATCCACCTCGAAGCGCGCAAGCGCAGCGCGGTTTCATCCTCGATCTTTCCGCTGTACAACGCGATCGGACGCGGCGAGATATCGCGGCGATTCACGGTGCCGGCGTTCAACATCCGCGCGCTGACGTATGACGCCGCGTGCGCGCTCTTCCGCGCCGCGATGCGCAATGAGGTCGGCGCGTTCATCTTCGAGATCGCGCGATCGGAAATCGGATACACCGAGCAGCGGCCGGCGGAATACGCCGCATGCGTGCTGGCGGCCGCAATCCGGGAAAACTTCCGCGGGCCGGTGTTCATTCAGGGAGATCACTTCCAGGCCAGCGCAAAAAAATGGGCGACCGAGGAAGGCCGCAGCGCGGAAATGAAGGCGCTCGAATCGCTGATCGACGAGGCGCTGGCGGCCGAGTTTTACAACATCGATATCGACACCTCAACCCTCGTCGACCTGGGCTTCCCCACTCGCGACGAGCAGCAGCGCGCGAACTACGAAGGCACGGCGCATCTCACGAAGTACATCCGCGCACACGAGCCGAAGGGCATGACGGTCTCCGTCGGCGGCGAGATCGGCGAAGTCGGCAAATACAACACCCAGCCCGACGAAGTTCGCGCGTACATGAGCGGACTCAAAAGACTTCTCGACGGTGTCACCGGCATCAGCAAGATCTCCGTGCAGACCGGCACGTCGCACGGCGGCGTTCCGATGGCCGACGGCAGCATCGCGCAGGTGAAGATCGACTTCGAAGTGCTGCGAAAGACGACGCGGCTGTGCCGCAAAGAATATGGAATCGCAGGTTCGGTGCAGCATGGCGCTTCGACCTTGCCGGAGTCGGTCTTCAACAAGTTTCCAGAAAGCGAAGCCGTCGAGATCCACCTCGCGACCGGATTCCAGAACATGATTCTCGATGCACCGACGTTCCCGAAGGACCTGAAAGAGGACTTCCGCGAATTCTGCTTTGCGAAGGCAGCCGACGAGCGCAAACCGGGCGAGACCGACGAGCAATTCGTCTACAAAACGCGCAAGAAAGCCCTCGGTCCCTTCAAGCTGCGGATGTGGGATATGCCTGCCGAGGCGAAGCAACCGATCATCGACGAGCTGGAATCGAAGTTCGAATTCCTCATGGAAAAGCTCGGCGTGTTCAAGACTCGCGATCTCGTCGCGAAGTACGTCCCGTTCTCGACGAGCAGTTGTCGATCCAAACGAAGGCGAATAGTAAAATTGCGGCACACTCGTGCCTTCGCGCCTCCACTTCGCGCGCTATCGCGAAATCGCTGAAGAAATCGCCTCCTGCCTGGCCGCTGCGGCCGAGGAGGAGGTCATCGTCTCGTCAGGAGGGTTGGCGGCCAGCACCACTGCCGAGCTGATCCGTCGCACGCCGAGCGGTGTAGTGAGCGCGCGGATGTCGATGCTCGACACTTTCGCACGCCGCGTCGTTAACGAAAATGGCGGCTATCCGCGGGTTGCCAGCGATGCCGAGCGGCGGCTGGCCATGCGCGCCGCGGTCGCGAGCATCGACGATCCGATGATGGAGACGCGTGGAATCGCCGCGATGATGGAGCGATCTTATCGCGACATTCGCGACAGCGGCCTCAGCCTCGGCGATTTCGAGAGGCGTGTCCGCGCCACGCAATCGCTGCGAAATCGGCAGCAGACCGAGATGATCGTTCGCGTCTGGAAGGCGTACGAGAAGCTCATCGCGCGTCTACAAGCGGTAGATTCGGCGGACGTCCTGGACTGCGCCGCGAGTCTCATCGAAAGCGAAAAGGTCACCGTTGCGCCGCAGATCATCGCCGGCTTCTACGACATGACCGGCGCGCAACTCCGGCTGCTCCACGCGCTGGAGAAAACTGGAAAAGTAAAGGCGATTTTCGTACCGGTGGGCCAGGACGAGGTCTACACATTTGCGACACGTTTCGTGAGCCAGCTCGGCTCAGTCCTCAGCCCTCAGTCCTCAGTCCTGCACATCAAGGCGGCGACGACAAGTCTTGCGCGCTACGACGACAAGGAATCGGAGCTGCGGGCGGTCTGCGGATCGATCCGAATGTTTCTCGATTCCGGCGTCGCGCCCGATCGGATCGGCATCACCGCGCGCGCTCTCGATCCGGACGACGTTCGACTTCTCGATCGATTCGCGGAAGAGTCGGGCTTCGCGATCACGGAGCGCGTCGACACTTCGCTGTCAGGCCACCGGATCGGCCGCGGCATCGCGACCATCTTGCGGCTGCGGGAAAGAAATTTTCCGCGCGGCGATGTCATCGACATTCTCCGCGACGGATACCAGCCGCGAACGCGCGTCGACGTCGACCGCCTCGACATCGCGACACGTCGAGCGCGCATCTCAGGCGGCCGATCGGTCGATATCCGGAATGCCGCCGGCGACGCGACGATCGAGGACTTTCGAGCGGTCGTGTCGGAGCTCGAGACCATCACCGGGCTGCGACAAATGGCCGAGAGATTCCGCCTCGACACCGAGCTCGATCTCACGGCAGCCGCGGCCATCGACGATGTCGCGGCGCTGCTGAGCCGCTGGAACCAACACGTCGATCCTGAAACGCTGGTCGAGTTGTTAGGCCAGCAAACGCTCCGACAACCGACGACCGACAACCGACAACCGCTGGTGTGGGCGGGCGACGTGATGCAGTTCCGCGGGCGGAGCTTCGATCACCTCTTCGTCATTCGCATGCAGGATGGAACGTTTCCGCAGCGGCGCGTCGACGATCCGCTCCTCCCCGACAGCGACCGCCGCCAGCTCGGGATCCGCGAGATCGGCGACGGCCGCGATGAAGAGCGCCTGCTGTTTCAGCTGCTGCTCGACGGTTCGCGCGCAGTCCACTTTTCGTTGGCGGGCAGCGACGCCTTCGGCAAGATTTTGAGACCGTCGCGAATGGTGAAGGGCATGCTGTGTAGCAGCGGGCTTCAGCCCGCTGACGGCGGCCTGAAGGCCGCCGCCACACCGCGCCAGCTTCAATTGATCGCCCGCGCCGGCACTCGCTCCGTCTTCGACGGCTACCTCGGCGCACGCTTCACCGAGACGATCCGCACAGCGCTGCAGGCCATCTCGCCAACGCAGCTCGAAGACTTCGGCGAATGCCCACAGAAGTTTCTTCTCAAGCACATCCTGGGTGTCGAGGAGCACGACGATCCCGATCGCGAGCTGCAGATGCATCATCGCGAAAAAGGAAAGCTCGATCACACGATCCTCGAGCGGTTCTACAGATCGGGCGCTCCGCTCGAAGCCATCGGCAGGATCGTGGACGAGGCGTTTGACGAAGAAGAGACGCGCGTTCCGGCGTTCAATCGCGTGATGCGCGGCATCGAGCGCAAAGCGACCAAACGCAATCTGCGTGCGTTTCTCGCCGACGACATCGCCGATCTCGCCGCCAGCAACCTTCAGCCGAAGCACTTCGAATACAAATTCGGGCCGAAGTACCTCAAGCGCGGGCCGGTCGATCACCCCGATCCGTTCGTCATCACGACGCACGACGTCGCGATTCGCGTGGAAGGATCGATCGACCGCATCGACGAAGGAGCCGGCATGCTCCGCATCGTCGATTACAAATCGGGAAAAGCGCTGCGGCATGTGCATCTGTCGGAGAAGATCGACCGCGGCGTGCGCCTGCAGCTCGCGCTGTACGCGATGGCGGTCGCCGATTTCTTCGATGCGAGATCGGTCAGCGGCGCGATCAAGCCGCTGATTGTCCGCGGCACCGATCCGGTGAAGTTGCGCTTCGATCTCAGCGAATCCGAAGCGCGGCTGCGCGAAACGCTCGATCTCTTTGTGGCAGGGATGTTAGGCGGAGCTTTCCCCGCCTTTCCGAATGATGACGACTTCGATTCCTGCAAGTACTGCCCGGTCAATCATTCGTGCCGCACGAAGCATTCCGAGGGCGAACGACGCGTCGTGTTGGAATCGAAAGATCCGCGAACGCTGCTGGAGGAGATGCTGTGAGCACTCCGCAGCAACAGACGTTCACATTTCACCGCACCGCCGAGGCCGTCGGCGCTCCACAGCGGCGGAACAAGGTCATCGAGGCCGGCGCGGGCACTGGCAAGACCACCGCCATCGTCGCTGAAGTCCTCCAGCTTCTGTTAGGCGAAGGCGATATCGCACCGGAGAGAATCGTCCTCGTCACCTTCACCGAAAAAGCGGCGGGCGAAATCGCCGACCGCATCGAGGACGCGCTCAACGACATTCGATCGCAGCTCGAAGGCGAAGGCGGCGTCCGCTGGCCACGCGATTCCAATCATCCCCTTTTCGAAGTTTCGCCGGCGCAGCGCGACGCGTGTCGCCGCGCGGTGGAGCGGCAGCTCGCGCGCATCGACGGCCTCCGCTCGCAAACCATCCATTCATTCTGCCAGTCGCTGCTGCGACAATATCCGATCGAGGCGGGAGTCGATCCGCAATTCCAAATCATCGAAGGGTTCGATCGATCGCTGCTGTACGGACAGATTTACGACGCGTGGATCGACGACGAGACCCGGCTGCATCCGCATCCCAACGCCGCGGCCGAGTGGGAAACGCTGCTCGAGCATTACGGATATCTCTTCCAGGCGAAGAGCGCGATCTTCACGCTGGTCGACAAGCGCCACATCCTCCTCGATCGCAAATACGACATCGGCACGATCGCGGAGTACGAGCCGGCGCTGCGAGCGGCGATCGAAGTTTATGCGCGATATTTCGGCGCCGCTCCTCCCCCGCCCGAAGGCAGCGACATCGATGCGTGGATCGACTACTTCGCGCCGATGGCCGTCAACCTCCGAAAAATTCATCTCAAGGGCGACGAGCGGCTGAAGGATTGCCTGCGCGTCCTGCGCGGCGACAAAACGGGAGCGTGCGTCTACGATCTGCTCATCAGCCATCGCGCCGCCGGCGCTCTTCTCGAGCTGGCGACGCGCTTCATCACGCGTCTCGACGAAGAGAAGCGCAAGCGGGGCGTTCTCGACTTCGACGATCTCCTGATGCGCACGCGCGCGCTGCTCGACAACGCCGCAGCGCTCGATCGAATTCGTAAACAATATGATTACATATTTGTAGATGAGTTTCAGGACACCGACCGCGTGCAGGTCGAGATCTTCGATCGGCTCGCGCGCGACCGGTCGGGTGCGTTCGTGCCGGGAAAGACGATCGTGGTCGGGGATCCGAAGCAGTCGATCTACGCGTTTCGCCGCGCCGACCCCGAAACGTACAGCCGTTTCACGGAATCGCTCGCCGCGGACAAAAAAGATTTTCTCATCGATCAATATCGCAGCACGCCCGAGCTGGTGAAAACGCTGAATGTGATCGGACCCTTGCTGTTTACCGAGCGCGAGCCGGATCCGAACGTCTTCCAGCCGAAATATCACGCGCTGAAGGCGGCCAGGACAGACGAGGGCGGCTGTCCTCCACTGGTCCTGGTGGGCTCAGACGGCAATGAGGCCGAAGCGATCGTGGCGTGGATTCGGGCGCGCGAACAGCACGACCTTCGCCGCTTCGCGCTGCTCTTCCGCCGCAAAACGAAGATCGAGGACTACCTCGACGTGTTCGATCGGCACGGGTTGCCCTACGTCGTGCCGCCGATGGGACTCTTTCTCGACCGTCCGGCGGCGGTCGATTTGCTGGCCGTACTCCGCGCGATCGCGTATCGCTATGACCGCGGCGCCATGATCTCGGCCGCGCGCTCGCCGTACTTCGCGCTGACTGACGCCGAAATCGCGAACGGCATCTTGAGCGATGCGTCGCCGGAATGGAACGCAGTCGTGCAATCGCTGGACACCTTCCGCGACGCCGCGCGACATCTCACCGTCACGGAGCTGATCGATCGCGTCGTCGCG
>QHVX01000156.1:1580-3586 GCA_003222375.1 Acidobacteriota bacterium | reverse complement strand
CGCGCGTCTGCTGCGGCAGCTCGAGCAGGTCCGCAGCATCGCATTCATCTACGATCAAAAGATTGGCGGCTCGGCTCGCCAGTTCGTTGAAGAGATCTCGCGCCGCCGCGACGCGCCGGAGGAAGTGGAGCCGTCACTGCTCGACGAGACCACCAACGCCATCCGCGTCCTGACGATTCATGGCGCCAAGGGACTGGAATTTGATACAGTAATTCTTCCTGATATTGAGTTTCAATCTTCGTCGTCGCGCGATGCGATCGACATCTTCACGGTCGACGATCCGCCGAGCCTCGTCATGCGCGACGGCATCGAAACGCTCTCGGGAATCTGTCGCTTTTCCGATAACCGTCCGCTCAAAGAAATCGGAAGCCTGCGCGACAAAGCGGAGACGCGCCGTCTGTTCTACGTCGCGATCACGCGCGCGAAGTCGCAAGTTGCGATCGTCTGCAACAACGTCGACAAGGTCACCAATCGAGGCTTCGGCCGCTATCTGTGCGAGATCTTCGACGTCAATACATTGCAGTGGCCGGATCAACCGGGCGTCCTGACGCAAGGGCTGGTCGCACTGGAAAAAGTCGCGCCGCTGCAATCTGACTGTGCAGCCCACGGCCGCCTCCACGATCCAGAACTGGAAGCGAAGCTCGCAAGCGGCCAAATCGTCCCGTGCGAGATCCCGAAGCCGGAGCCGCCCTCGCTTCTTCCGCGTGCCGATGTCGCAATCGCGCGCAACGCCATCGCGAATCGCGGCGCCGGCATCCTGCTGCATCGCGTGCTCGAGCGTTGGGACGGTGCGTCGGATGTCGCACCGCTTCTCGCCAAACTGGCCGTCGAGGCGGCCGCCGATGAACGCGCGATCGATCTCGTCCGCCGGCGCCTGAGAGTCGTCAGCAGTTCCGCGGTCTTTCGACGCATCACGAATGCCGAGACCATCGGCCGCGAAATGCCGATCGCATTTTTCGACAACAGCGGCGCGATCGTGCAGAAGCGCATCGACCGCCTCATTCGCGAGGGCGACGCCGACACCGTGATCGACTACAAGAGCGGAGAGCCGAGCGAATCGCGCCTGGTGCGCGATCGCGAACAGGTCGGCCTCTATTGCCAGGTCATCGCGAAAATGACCGGCCGTTCTTGTAGCGGCATTTTGTGGTACATCGATGCCGAGAATGATGTGGCGGTCGATGTGAAGTAATGCCCCTCTGGAAAGTCGCACTCCTCTCGTTCGCGGCGCTGATCACGATGGTAAACCCGCTGGCAGTGGTGCCCTCGTTCATCGCGCTGACCGACAATGTCTCGCGATCGCTTCGCGCGCGTGTCGCGCTGGTCGCCGGCGCCGCCTGCGTGGTCGTCCTGGCCGTTTTTCTGCTCGCCGGCAACTTCGTGTTCAAGTTCTTCGGCATCACCGTGCCGGCATTTCAGATCATGGGTGGGATTCTTTTTTTGACAACCGCGTTGCGCACGCTGGTCGTCGATGAGCGCCGCGCCTACAACGTGGGCGGTGAGAAGCGGATGCAGGACAGCGACGTGCAAAAGGCCGAGATCGATCCCTCTTCGATCGCGATCGTGCCGCTGGCGGTGCCGCTGCTCTCCGGGCCGGGTGCGATCACGTCCGTGATGGTCCTCGTCAATCTTTATCCGCGATTCGATCAGAAGATGGCGGTGCTGGTCGCGATCGCGGCGGTCGGCGCGGTGTCGTGGATGGTATTGCTGGCCGCAGTCCCGTTGTCTCGGATGATGGGCGATCGCGGCCGCACCGTCTTCGCCAAAGTCATGGCCCTGCTCCTCGGCGCCATCGGAATCCAGTTCATCATCAACGGGATTACGCCGGTCGCGCTGCAAATCCTGAAGGCGGGCTAGGGGGCCGCCGGCCAGGGATAGCCGCCGAGGCGTGAGAGGAGGCGGCCGGCGTCGCGGCGGTGGTCCTGAAGCGTCGAGCGATATTTCTCGGCGACGTTCTGCAGATCGGCATCCTTTGCCGAGCCGACCGCATCGAGTTTCGTGAGCAGCGC
>QHVX01000156.1:0-1570 GCA_003222375.1 Acidobacteriota bacterium | reverse complement strand
AAGACCTGGCCCGGCAGAATCTCGAGGTTGTCGCGCAACGCGACTTTTTTCTCCGCCATCTGCTTGGGGCCCGAAATATTGCGTCGCTGCGCGAGTCGCGCGAGATCGTCACGCATTGCGGCGAGCGTTTTTGCGGTTACTGCGCCGAGCTCGCGGGTCTCCGGCAGCCGTCCGCGCCGGGCGGCCAGTTCCGAGATGACGGCGTCGGCGCCGGCATCGCCGATGGCCGTCGGTAGAAACATCTGCGGATCGGTCTGCGCCGCCGCGGTGGTCCCAGAGGCCTGGCCGCGACTGCAGGCAATATTGATCATCATCAGGCAGATGAGGAACTTGCGCACACCTCACACCATCGCAAGAGCAAGGCCAATGCTAAAGTTTGGAGATGTTCATCGGTCACAACGCGGTGGCCTTCGCCGCCAAGCGCGTCGCGCCAAAGACGTCCCTGGGGACGCTGATGGCTGCGGCGATGCTCCTCGATCTGATCTGGCCGATTTTCCTGCTTCTCGGCATCGAGCACGTGCGGATTGCAACGGGAGCCACAAAATTCACACCGCTGACGCACAGCCTCGCGATGTCGATCGCATGGGGGATCGCGTTTGGCGTCGCATACTGGATTGCGACGCGCTCGGGACGCGGAGCGATCGTTGTCGCGCTGTGCGTGGTCAGCCATTGGGTACTCGATCTCGTCGTGCATCGACCCGATCTTCCACTGTGGCCGGGCGGTCCGAAGTTCGGATTCGGACTGTGGAACTATCCGCGCGCGACGATGGCCATCGAATTCACGATGTACCTCATCGCCATCATGATCTACCGCGACACGACGCGTGCGCGCGACAAAGTCGGATCGATCGCTTTCTGGACTTTTGTCGTTGTGCTGTTCGGCATCTATCTTTCGACCGCGTTCGGTCCGCCGCCGCCTAACACGCGCACGATCGCGATCATGGCTCTCACCGGATGGCTGCTTCCGCTGTGGGCCGCCTGGTTCGACCGACACCGCGAGGCAACTGTGTGAAGTCTCTCTTCATCGTGAATCGCCGCTCGGGCGCGAAACTCGGCGATGTCGCAGAGATGATTCGGCAGCACTGCCGCGAACAATTCGAGGTCGTCGAATGCCCGCCAAAGGAAAACCTCGATCCCATCATCGAACGCGGAAGGCGCGAACACTTCGACGCCATCTACGCCGTCGGCGGCGACGGAACAGTCCACGAAGTCGCAAAGCGCTTGATCGGGACGTCGCTCCCGCTCGGAATCATCCCCACCGGTTCAGGCAACGGGCTCGCCCGTCACCTCGGATTTCCGATGAATGTGCCGGACGCGATTTGCGGGAGTCATCGCATCGAGGTGATCGACACCGCTGCAGTCAACGGCATCCCGTTCATCGGCACGATGGGCGTCGGCTTCGACGCCTGGGTCGCCGATGCGTTCGCATCGGCAGGCGTGCGCGGAATCGCGACGTACATCCGCGTCGGTGTCGGCGGCTTTTTCAAGTACGAGCCGCAGATGTATCAGATCGAAGTCGACGGCGAACGTCTGGCACGGCGAGCTCTTTTGATCGCGGTTGCCAACGCCA
>QHVX01000155.1 GCA_003222375.1 Acidobacteriota bacterium | reverse complement strand
GGTCAACGTCTATCTGATCTCCAGACTCCTCGAGGAGCGATTTGTCTCCGCCACGCAGACCGTCGAAGTCCGGTACAACCGCGACATCGTGCTGGTCGCGTCCCTCGCGACAAATATCGTCATGGCATGCGACCCGGCTGCGCCGCGAGAGATCATTGATGCCGCAATCGCCGTCGTCGCTGAACGCGTGCTGACGCGCATGTTGCCGGTCCGCGCGGTCATCTCGCCGGCGCCTCTGGTCGACGCGCTGTGGAAGCGACTGCAATCGCAGCTCGATCCACCGACTGTCATTCGCATGAGCCAACCGGTTTACGCGATTGCGGGACGGTTCGACTTTCCGGATCTGAAGGAAATCCGATACAGCACCACGCGCGATCTCGATTTGCTCGTACCCGCCTGCGCTGCGATGCATACCGAGGAGGTCGGGATCGATCCGCTGGAGAGGGACGCGCCCGGATATCGCGAACGCATTCGTGAGCTGATCGAGAAGAAACGATCGCTCATCCACCTCGCCGACAAGGCGATCGTCGCGAAATGCGAGTTCTCCGCCGTTACGCCTGAAGCGGTGCAGCTCATGGGCGTGTGGACCGACCCGCGTTATCGCCGCCGCGGCCTCGGGCGTGCGTTGCTCCGTGAGGTCTGCGGCCACCTTGCGCGCAAGGGCCGCAGCGTCACGCTGTTCGTCAATGACTTCAACCGCCCAGCTATCGCGCTGTATGAGTCCCTCGGTTTCAAGAGGATCGGGGTCAACCGGGCGCTCATCTGGTAACGGCCCGAACATTGCACCGATCTGGAGGGCCCACTATTAGCCGTGGGTCGGAGGAGACAATGCCCGAAGTTGGCAGTGTGAAGTGGTTCAACAACGATAAGGGATACGGATTCATCAAGCGCGAGAGCGGCGAAGACGTCTTCGTCCATCACAGCGCCATTCAGGCGTCCGGATACCGGACCTTGAACGAAGGCGAAAAGGTTGAGTTCGACGTCAAGCAGGGACCAAAGGGTTTACAAGCAGAGAACGTCCGCCGCGTGGAAGGCGAGCAGCAGCGAGCCTCCTAGGTTACTCGGCGCTGGGGCCGTAGCGCATCATCGCGCAGACACCCAGTGTCGCTCCCACCGCCAAAGCCGGCAGCGCCGAGGCTTGGCCTTTCAGGATGAAAAGGGCGGCGGCTACTCCGCCCGCGAGCACGACTAAGGCTCGCAGCGCGAAGTCCTGAATATCGAAATTCTTCATGCAGGCAGACGTTTGGACGACGTCGGCAATCATTATAACCGGATCAGCGCAGATTCAGATCGGTCGGGAACTGGCGCCACTCGGTGAAATCCCAATCGGTGTGATTGCGCGCCTTATCGTCGGTGATGAATCGTGAATTCCACGCCGTGTTGAGATGGTGATAAGCGTGCGAGATCGCGATCTCGAACTCCTCCTTGCCGATTCCCCGACCCGATTCGATCTTCTCAATCACCTTCTGCAACGCGCCTGACGCCTCTTTCAGGTGGAATCCAACCCACGATTTATTCATGTCACTTCAGTATCGCAAACGATTCGAAAAAACGATCGGCGTCCGGCGAAAGCGGCTTCCCGGGCGCGGAGGTCGCTGATACCAGATACAGACGCCCGTCAGTGACGTAGGCATGGGCCTCCTGCGTGGCGGAGCCTTCGATGCGCACCGCTCGCCCGGAGTAACGGCCCATCTCGAGTGGCCGTGCGTTGACCACTTTGCCATCGATGCCGGCGGCTTGAGGATTCGGATAATTCCGCAGGAGCTCCTCCGCGTTGGCGGCCGCGTAATCCTTCTTCGTACACTTGGACACGGTACGTGGTGCTGCCATCGAATCGCCAGTAATCCGTGCGGCCGGACCTCGATTGTCTGGAAGGCCGGCCGTCGGGAAATTCGACTCTGAAGCTGCCGTCAGGTGCAGCGAAGCTGTACCAACTGCCGGTTGCGATTAGAAAGAGGACTGCAAGAAGACGCTGCATCGCTACATCCTTTCCGGAACCGGAATCGCCAGCAAATCGAGCGCCGATCGCATCGTCCGCCGGAAGACCTCGGCGCATACGGCGCGGCGCTGCCGCTCGGCATCGTCCTTCTCATTCATGATCGGATATTTGTGGTAGAACGAATTGAATTTCTGCGACAGCTCGAACAGCTCGTGGGTGATCACCGACAGCTCGAGCGATTCCACCGCGCGCTGTACCGCGGCCGGAAGGTCAGCGCTGCGCCTGACCAGCTCCCACATCTCGTCGCTGAGACCTTCATTGAGCGTCAGCGCGTTGAGCGAGGCGTCATCGAGCTTCGCATCGACGCCGCGCTCCTGCATTTTGCGAAAAATATTCTCGACGCGAACAGTCGAATACTGCAGATACGGCCCGGAATCGCCCTCGAACGTCAGCGCCTCGTTGAAATCGAATGCGATGACCTTGTTGCGCCCGAACTTCAGCATGAAATAGCGAATGGCGCCGATGGCGATCTCGCGCCCGAGCTGCTCGATTTCCGCGTCTGACAGCCCCTCACGCTTGCTCCCCTCCCGCACCGCCTCAGTGGCCTTCGATTGCATCGCGTCGATGAGGTCGTCGATCTTCACGCCCACTCCACGACGTCCGGACATTTCGAGAAACGGCCGTTTGCGGTCCGTCTCCGACACTTCGAGCCCCAGCGCCTCGGCCGTCGCCGGCGTGAGCGCGACCATCTCATACGAGAAGTGGATTGAATTGTCCGCTTCGCGTTGATGGTCCAACAGACGCAAACCCTCGCGCACGACGCGCTGCAGATACGCCTGCCGAACGTCGATGACATTGAAGACGCGTTGCGCGCTTCCAAACTTCGGCGCTTCCGGCGATCCATCGGCGGCTGTCGTCTCCCACAGAATGCGTCCGTCCGGATACGACATGAATTTGCGGTAGTTGAACGTCCGATCGAGGAGGCCGAACTTCCAGAGCTGATACGCGATGTCCTTGCCGGTGTACGTGACGGTTCCATTCGAGCGCACGAGGATTTTGTCGGGCTCGTCCATGCCCTCGAAATCCGCCGTGCCTTCCAGCTTCATGACCCAGCAGCCCTTGTGCTTGCCCTCGCGCTCGTGGATGACGGCTCCCGATTTTTTCAGCAGCTCGAACGCGCGATCCCAGAAATGGAGCGCGATGATGTCGCTCTCTTTCGGCAGAAGGTCGTATTCGATGCCCAGCCGCAGCATCGTTGTGGAATGACGGCGGACGATCGCGCGTGAAATGAGCTCGGCCAGCTTCGAGGTGTCGCCCTCGCGCGTCTCGATGCGATGGAGCGTGTCGCGCCGCCAGGCTTCAGCCTCCGGATGGTCGATGTAGTAGTTCGCCATCCGCGAGTACAAATCCCAGCAGAAGTAATCGAATCGGACGGTCGGATCTTCGATGCGCTTCTGAACATCCGCCGGGCCTTCTTTCAACAGATGCTCGAACGCGACGACGACATCCGCGACCTGCACGCCGGTATCGTCAATGTAGTTTTGGGTCTCGACATGCTCGCCGAGCCACTCCAGGCAGCGCACCAGCGTGTCGCCCAACACCGCGTTGCGCAGATGCCCGATATGGGCGGCCTTGTTCGGATTGATGTTGGTGTGTTCGACGATCACGCGCTCGCCGGCGTGGGCGGGCGGCGACATCACGCTTTGCATGTGCGCGACCGTGAACGCGCCGCGGTCGAATCGAAAGTTGAGGTAACCCGCTCCTTCGACGCTCACCTTCTGCACGAACATCGGCAGCTTCAGGTCCTTCGCGAGCGTTTCCGCGATCTCGCGCGGCTTGCGCTTCAACACCTTCGCGAGCTCGAGGCAAAGCGGTGTGGCGAGATCGCCCATCGCGAGCCGCGGCGGCGATTGCAACACGACGCGGTCGAGCGCGTGACCGAATAGCGTGAGCACGCGCGTCTCGAGAGTCTCGGTGAGCTGTTCCGTGATCTGCTCGAGGATCATGACTGGCAATGTGTCGTGTCGTTCCAGACGCGCAACACGAAACGGTCTCCACGGCGATCGAAGATGTTGATGGCAGCGTTGTCCTGCGCCAGATGACGCGAGACCATCAGCGGCGCGCGCAGCAACAGCGTCGCGCCGACGCGGATTGCCGTCCCGTGCGTGACGACGACCACGCGCGTCGGCTGGCCGTTCGCGTGTGATGCAATCGCATCAAATGCCTTCTGCATCCTGTGCAACACGTCGTTGTGCGATTCGCCACCGGGGCAGGCCGACTCGGGGTCGTCACGCCAGCGTGCGTAGTTGTCGAAATCATCGCGGCGGATGTCGAGATACGGCCGCCCTTCCCAGGCGCCGAGGCAGACTTCGCGGAGGTCGTCGAGAATGCGGATCTCGAGGCTGGTCGCGCCGGCGATCGCTTTCGCGGTCGCCATCGCGCGTCCGAGCGGCGAGCTGAAAAGCGCAGTCGGCTCGAGCCTCGCGATGCGGTTCGCGAGCTTCGCGACCTGTTGTGTCCCCAGCTCGGAAAGCGTGCCGTCTTTCCAACCCTGTGCGATGCCGGTGACGTTCTCTACGGTCTCGCCATGCCGTACGAGGATGAGCTGTTCGATCACCCCTCACCCGGCCCTTCGGGCCACCCTCTCCCCGCTGCCGCGGGGCGAGGGACCTCGATGAGCGACTCCGCTGTCATTTCCTTCGGCTGATCAATTCCCAGGATTGCCAGGATCGTCGGCGCGACATTCTCGAGCGCGCCGCCGCCGCGCAGCGTTCCGAATCGCTTCTTCGGATCGAAAAGAATCAGCGGAACGGGATTCGTCGTGTGCGCCGTGTGCGGCTGCTTCGTCTTCGCGTCGTACATCAATTCGCAGTTGCCGTGATCGGCGGTGATCAGCGCGATGCCGTCGACTTTCTCGACAGCGGTCAGGATCTTATCGACTGCTTCGTCAGTCGCGTGCACGGCCTTCACAGCCGCCTCCATCACGCCGGTGTGGCCGACCATATCGGGATTCGCGATGTTGAGGATGATCACGTCGTAGTTCCGCTTGCCGATTTCCTGCACGACGCGGTCCGCAAGCTCGGGCACCGACATCTCAGGTTTGAGATCGTATGTCGCTGGGCATCGAAGCCGCCGTTGAAGAAAATCGTCACATGCGCGTACTTTTCCGTCTCCGCGATGCGCAATTGCTCCAGCCCGGCATGCGACAGAACTGCGCCGAGGTGATTTTTGATTTCGACGGGCGGGAAAAGGACGGGAAGATCAAAATCTTCATGATATTGATTCATAGTAATTAGTGATACTTTTGGCCAGACCGCGCGATTGAAGCCGTCGAACTTCTCGTCCTTGAAAGCCGTGACGATCTGCCGCATCCGGTCCGCGCGGAAATTGAAGAAGATCGCGACGTCGCCATCTTCGATGCGGCCGTGGTGCGATCCGTCCTCGGCAACGATCGAGATCGGCTCCATGAATTCGTCGGTGACGCCCTGTTCGTAGAAGCGCCGCAGCGTCTCGATCGGATGCTTTGTCTCCGTGCCGACGCCTAACGTCATCAGGTCGTATCCGCGCTGCACACGGTCCCACCGTTTGTCGCGATCCATCGTGTAGTAGCGGCCGATGATCGTGGCCAGATGGTCTTGATTCTCGAGATAACGCTCCGCGGATTTCGGCGGCGTATCGCGTCCATCGAGGATCGCGTGTACGTACACTTCCTGCGCGCCATTTGCGAGCGCGGCCTCGATCAGCCCGTGCAGATGCGACTGCAGCGAATGCACGCCGCCATCCGACAGCAGTCCGACGAAGTGAATGGCGCGACTCTTCTTGATCGCGTCGATGAGAACGGGATTCTTTCGCGGCTCTTCGCGATCGATCGCCTTGCTGATGCGCACGATGTCCTGATCGACGACCCTCCCCGCCCCAATATTGAGATGCCCGACCTCGGAATTGCCCATCTGTCCGGCGGGCAAGCCGACCGCCTCGCCCGATGCCTCCAGCGTCGTCCACGGTGACTCGCGAAAGAGATGATCAAATCGCGGCTTCGACGCCTGCGCGATCGCATTCCACTCGCGATCTTTGCGGCATCCGAATCCGTCGAGAACGATGAGGATGAGAAAAGGGCGCTCGGCCACGCGAGGATCTTACTGCGCCGCCTTCTCTCGCTTGAAGACCATTCCAATGTGATCGGTCGCGCCGGTTTTGAAGTTGATCGAGGTGATGCTGACCAGCTCCCACCCTTCGTCGCCAAGGCGATTGAGCTCTTCAGCGCGACGGGGATCCATCGAGTAGTTCTCCGATCGGACGTTGATGATCTTGTATTCCCAGGTCTTCATGTCCGCCCCTCCCCGCGGTGCTGTTGGGGTAAGGCCGAGAGTTTAGCACGCCATTTCACGGCCTCCGCCGGGTAGTCCGTGATCACGCCGTCGCACCCAATCTCCCGTAGTCTCATCCAATCCTCGGCCCGATTCGGAGTCCACGGGACGACATCGATTGCCGCGGCGTGCAGCGCCGCCACAAGCTCGGCATCGACGTAGTGATGATCGGGAAAACACCATCGCGCTCCCAGGCGTTGGGCGTAGTCGGGCAGATCGACGATCACTCCCGAGACGGTGATGCCCAACGGGAAATGGACTTTGCGGTGCGCCAGCTCCGCGATCAGCGAATGATCGAACGATGCGACGACGATCTTCTGCCACGCTCCGATCTCTTTCAGCAACGCATCGACCCAGTCGCCGCGCTTGACCTCGAGAATCATCGTGGTGTGCGCGGCGAATCGACCGAGGTCGCTGACGCGTTGCGCCGAAACTTCGGCGGAGGTCAAGGTCTCGACCGGCCGGCCGTTCAGGTCGTCATCGTGAAAAAGCACGGCCACGCCATCGGCAAGCAGCCTCAGATCGGTCTCGAAGCCGTCCGCCCCCTCTCGCAACGCACCTTCGAAGGAATCCGTCGTGTTTTCGCGGAATCGGCGCGGGCTGCCGCGGTGGCCGAAGATCGGGAAGTGATGCGGATCACGGATCACCCTGCATATGCGCTCAAATCCATTCTTCTGCTACAGTTGCATGAAACTTAGCGGAGAGCAGAGTAATGGCCAAGCGAATCCTACTCGCGGATGACAGCATCACCATTCAGAAGGTTGTTGAACTGACCTTCTCTGACGGCGATTACGAGGTCACGGCCGTCAATAACGGCAATAAAGCTGTCCAAAAGCTGTCGGAAATGCGGCCCGACATCATCCTCTCCGACATCATCATGCCGGAGAAAAACGGCTACGAAGTCTGCGAGTACGTGAAATCGCATCCGGAGTACAAAACCATCCCGGTCATTCTGCTCACCGGAACGTTCGAGCCCTTCGACCCTGATCGTGCCGACAAAGCGGGATGCGATGCGGTTGTCACGAAGCCGTTCGAATCGCAGAGCCTCATTCACAAAGTCGAAGAGTTGATCGCGAACGCGAAGAGCCAGGCGCTGACATCACCAGCAATGTCGCCGCCGCCTCCCCCGCCACCTCCTTCATTTGAAACTGCACCGCCATTCGCGGCGCCCGAGCCGCCGGCACCGAAGCCGAGCGAGTTCGCGACCGGCACATTCCCGTCGTCGGGTGAAGTCTTTGCGAGCCGAGGGGCCGCGTCCACTCCGACGACCGAGATCCCGCTCGATCAACCGCCGACGACCGGCGAAACGCGCGCATTCCCCAAGATGACTTTCGACGACCTTCCCGCTCCACCGTCATCGGGCGGCGTGGGAGAGACGCGCGCATTTCCGAAGCTGACATTCGAAGACATGGCGAAGCCGGCGTCGCCTCCACCTGCATCATCGAGTCCGTGGGATGAACCTGCGCCGACCGGCGGTGGTGAGACGCGCGCGTTCCCGAAGATGTCGTTCGAAGATCTGCAGAAACCTTCGGCGCCGCCGGAAACGCCTCCGTGGGATTCGCGGCCGAGCACAAACTTCGAAACCACCGACAAGATAACGCCGCCTCCGCCGCCCCCGCCCGCATCGCTGTGGAACGAGCAGCCGGCCGGCGAGACGCGCGCGTTCCCGAAGATGTCATTCGAAGATCTCGACAAGAAATCGGTGATTCCGGAACCACCGAAATGGACGCCGCCTCCGGCCGCGGAAGAGTCGGTTTCAACCGGTCCCGTGCCGGCGATGTCGTCGACTCCCGCCCCGACGACCAGTGGCGACCTCACCGAAGAACAGATCGACAAGATCGCGCGCCGCGTGGTGCAGCTCCTCTCCGATCAGGTCGTGCGCAACATCGCGTGGGAAGTGATTCCCGATCTCGCCGAGAGCGTGGTGAAGGAGCGCATCCGGCAGCTCGAGTCCGAGTGAAGATTTACACTCGGACGGGCGACAGCGGCGAGACATCACTCTTCGGCGGGACGCGCGTTGCGAAAAACGATCTGCGCATCGAGGCTTACGGCACGGTCGACGAGTTGAATTCGTTCATCGGCGTCGCGCGCGCGAGCTGGCCGTCATCGCCGATCGATGCGCAACTCCAAAAAGTTCAAGGCGATCTGTTCGACATCGGCGCTTATCTCGCCGCGCCCGATTCCAATCGCTTCAAGAGCGCTGCTCAATCGCGCATCGACGAGCTCGAAAAAGAAATCGATCGCATGGAGGCCGAGCTCGCACCGCTGAAGAATTTCATTCTTCCGGGCGGGTCGCCGGCCGCGTCACATCTTCACGTTGCTCGAACCGTTTGCCGGCGCGCCGAACGCATCGTCGTTACCCTCGGCGACGCATCGACGACGCTCGCCTACCTCAACCGCCTCGCCGACTATCTATTTGTCTCCGCCCGGTACGCGAACAAGCGCCACGGGGTTGCCGACACGCCGTGGCGCGCGAGCTCCTGAATTTCGCCACGCCGACCACCACAAGTCGCGAAGCAGCGACGCGCCGGCGGCGATCCTCTCAGCGGCAAATGCTTTCCCTTGCGGCGAAACAGGACGAAAGACGTCGAATGCGCCGTCGCGATCCAGTTGATAGAGCTTCTCGACGAGCGAATTCGACTCCTTGATCGATTCGAGGGCGGTCTTGAAATAATCGGTCCGCAACACGGGCGGCGCGACCCGCGGCGTCACATCATCGAGCACGATCGCGTGCGAGACGAATTCTGTTTCGAATCGTGCGTGGATCTCGCAATCGTTGGCGTAATGATTCGGATTCGGGAGGATCCAGCCGTTGTAGTTGAACGTTGCATGGTGCGGATTCGACGAATCGGCCGCGAAGTGGCCGAGGATGCCGGCGACGTGGATGATGTCGCGTTCGATGAAATCGCGCTCGCGCGAACGCGGCGGCGCGAATCGCCATTGGCGGAACTCGCTGGTCAGCAGCTCGGTCATCTCGGCGATCTTCCACGGCAGAAATCCGGTGGTGGTATTCGTGATGCCGTATCGCCGCATCGTTCCGGAAGTTCGGAGAAGCTCGATGAATTTGTATCGATCCGGCGGCGGATCGAGGCCCGCGACATACTCGTAATCGAGGAAATGATCGGGAGGATTGGCGGCGTCGAGCGATTGGCCCGCACCACGCCATCGATCGGGATCGAAGGCGAGAAAAATCAGCTCGGGATAAGCCTTGTAGAAAAAGGCCGGCATGTCGTTGGGCATGCCGAACGTGGCCGCCTCATTGACGATGTAGTGGCCTTTCTCGCCCCAGCCAAACAGCGGAATCGCGATGAAGAGGAAAGCGATGGGGAGGAGTGCGCGTTTCAAGCGAGATCATCTCCCCCATCCACCTGAATGAGGAGGATCCATGCGCCATCTGGCGGGTGCCGTCATTCTCGCTTCCGCACTGTTGCCAGCGAGTCAGCTCGATGCACAGCAGGCCGTCAGCGGAGTTTTTCACCAGCGCGTCGCCGCAAAGGCCGTCACGCCAAATAGCACGTTCACTGTCACGTTTCCGGTGACGGCTGTGGGCTCGACCTCCATCCAGGATTGTTACTACAACTGCTTTATCACCGGCGGCGGGAACTGCAACTATTCCGGCACCATCACGCTCGTCAAACAGGTTGCCGCTCCCTTTCGAGTGGCCAATCTACGCAAGGCCACCTACGGCGACTGCGGTGGGACTGCGACCACGCTGCCCGTCACGCTTCAGGCAGGCGAATGGCTGCTACAGGACTTCGTCTTCTCGCCGACTAGCGCCGGAACTTTTCAGGACACCTACACCTACAACGTCACGCCTACCGGATCCGCGACCGACACGTCCATCTGGCAGCTGGTCGGTTCGACTCCGGCAGTGACGCCAACTGTTCGTTTCGGAGCGGTACCTCCGACGATTCGCCCCGGCCAGTCGGCAACCCTCTCGTGGACCACGTCCGGCGCAACCTCGGTGGTGATCGACAACGGCGTCGGCGCGCAACCGGCGTCCGGTTCGGTGACCGTCACGCCGGCGGTCACAACGACGTACACGCTCACAGCGATGAACGGCTCCGCTTCGACGACCGCACAGGCGACGGTCACAGTATTGTCGACACCGATACTCGTCATTTCTGCAGTGCCACAGCCCATTCTGCAGTTGCAGAACACAGGCGGTGGCACGACGACTTACACCGTGTCAAACACCGGAGGAGCTCCGACGTCCGTCACGGTCTCTCAGAGCGGAAATTTCTTTTCGCAGAGCCCGACGCAGTTCACGATCGCGCCTGGAGCGAGCCAGGTCGTCACCGTGACAGCGAACGCACTTGCCAGCGGAGTTTTCGACGGCGCTGCGATCCTCAGCGCCACGGGCATCCAAGGGCAGCTGCAGGTCCCGTTGAAAGTGTTTTCGGCCGCGCCACCCGCCGGGGCGGTGAGCGCGCGTCCAAACGCAAATCGTGTCGACTTGTCGGGGCAGATCGGCGCGTCGCCGACGGGATCGATCAGCTTCACCAACAGCGGCAACGCAACGCTCACCGGGTTTCTGCGCGCGGATGTTCCGTGGCTGATTCCGCAGAGCGGGCTGCTCACGATCCCGGCGGGAACAACATCGACGTTCACCTTCACGGTCGATCGCAACAAGCGCACCGACGATTTCGGATCGGCTGCCGGAAGTCTCTCGCTGGTCTTTCTGAGCGGCTCCTCGCCGAAGAATGCGCTCGATGCCACACCTCCTCCTTCGATCAGCACGGTGACGGTTGTGGACACCGTTCCGCCGACGGTCACCACGGCCGCGCCGCCGCCGCTGGCTGCCGGTGAGATCGCCCTCTTTGTGCCGGGAGCAGGACATGTGACCGGCTCGGTTGGGACCTTCATTTCCGACGTGTCGGTGCTCAATCCTCCCGGCAACGCGCTGATCAATGACATCCGCGTTTATTACTCCGCGATCGGCGGCGCAGCCGGCAGTCAGAAATCAACATCGCTGCCGTCGGTCGGAAATACGAGCGTCGCTTTGGCGGACGTCGTGAAGAACGTTTTCGGAAACGACGGACAGGTTGGCAGTCTTCAAATTCGATCGGCGAGCGCCGACAAGCTCCAGATCAGTACGAACATCTTCAATGTCAGCAACCCCGCCGGCACTTACGGCACTGCGATTCCGACATTCAGGTCTGACCGCGCTGTCGCGCCGGGCGCCCGGTTGGTGCTGACCGGCATCCGCCAGGATTCAGGAGCGCACACCAATTTCTTCATCCAGGAAACTGCGGGTGTGGGCGTTACCGTGCAGACGGAATTTCTCAGCGCTTCCGGCGGCACCCTAGGCACGCGCAGCGACACAGTCGGCCCATTCGGCCTGTCGCAGATCAACAATGCTGCACCTTCAGGGACGGTAGCCGCCATCCTAACCAACTCCGGCAGCACCGGCGGATTTCTGGCTTACGCGACGCCGGTGGACAACCTGAGCGGCGACAACTGGAGCATCGTCGACTGGTCGCGGCAATACGGATACGTTGGCAGTGACGCCATGGTGCTTCCCGTCGCCGGCGTTCTGCAAGGTGCCAACAACACCTTTTTCCGGACCGACCTCGCGATCACCAATACCGGCTCGACGTCAGTCAGTGGCACGCTGCGTTT
>QHVX01000135.1:6450-11309 GCA_003222375.1 Acidobacteriota bacterium | reverse complement strand
TATCTGACGTATCAGCGCGGCGCGCGATTGATCACGGGCCGCGATTCGATGATGTGAATCAGTGTTTCACGCCGCGGTGGCGGGTGGACGGCGGCTGCTCGGTCACGACCGGAGTCGCGAAGTTGATATTCGGATTCCCCGATCCGACGACCGGCGCGAGCGCGGTCATCTTCGTGTCGCCGCTTTGATTGTCGATCGACACTGCCGCGGCCGCGACTTTCGCCGAGCCGGCAGTGGCAGTCACAACCAGCTCGACGTTCGTCCGATCTTTCCGGCGATCGGGCGCGTCGAGTCCGAGTCTGCCGAAGACGGTATCGAGTTTGATCTGCTGGTTCGCAGCGATCGCGAAATCCTTTTCCGCGATCGGACGGCTGCGATTTCCGGCCTCGTACAACCGCACATTGACGAAGCCGGTCGCGCCGCCGACTTCGTTGAGGAGCAGAATCCAGCGCGTGCCGCGAAACGGATCGACAGATTGTTCCAGTCCGTCGAGGAAGAGCGGCCGCTGCGACGCCGCCGCTGCGCTGGTGAGAGCCTCGGATAGCGTTGTCGGAAGCGGCATCGAGCTCGCGGGCGATGTCGTTCCCGCATCCGATGTGCTCTGCAGCACTGCGAACACTTTTCCGTTCGACGGCGCGACGAGGAACAGATTTCCATCAGACGGAGTGCTGACGGCAAACAAGTCTTTCATCACGTCGCTGAAGACCGTCGTCTGACCGGCGGCGACATTCACTGCGCGAATCAGCGCTGCGCCGGCCCCTGACGGATAGAACGTCGCATTGAACGTCACCTGTGATCCCTGCGCGACGAGTCCGATCGATGTCTTGTAGCCCGGCGCGTTCCCGGGCGAAGGGCTTCCGCTGAACACCGGCACGACGGTCGTGACGCTGGGCGTTCCTGCTTCAGGCTTGACCTTCGCGAAGGCACGAGCGAGGGCCGTCGCATTCACTCGCTCGTTGAGCGGGCGGCTCAGGATGGTGGCGTTGCCTAGCGTCGCCAAGCCGACGATCGATCCACCGCCGGAGTCGACGTTGATGTCGAGTCGCGTCGCGCTGTTGAGGCTCAAGCGCTTCATCCCGTAGCGCGGAATGTCTAGCGTGACGGTCAGACCGGTATCGCTCACGACACGCACTGTCGCTTTGTCCAGTCCACTCGTTTCGGCGAGAGTGAATTTGATGGACGCCGACGCCGGCGCTGGCGGCAAATAGATCACGTGCGGCGTCGCGACGCGCGCGCCCTCGCTGCGCGTGACGACGGGAACACCAGCGGTCACAGTGATGAGGCCAAGACGCTCGCGTGGGATGCGGACCTCGATCTGGCCTAACGTGCCGGCGGTCAAACCGAACACTTGAACCACGGGATCGGTCAACGTGACGACGTCGTTCGGCGGAACGACGACGACCGCCCGCTTGACGGCACTGGCGTCGAATCCATCGGCGCCGCTGGGCGTGAAGATCAGTTCCGCCTGCACGGAATCGCCGCCGTTGTTGGTCAGGCGCAGCCGACTGACGGCATCCGGCACGATGAAGGAGCGCGTGGAAACGTCGAGCGCTGTCGAGCGTCCGCCATTGACCGCAATCCGATCATTGTCCTGACCCAGCAATCGCGACGACGAGCCGTCTTTCGTGCGAACGGTGAAATACGTGTAGCGCGGGAGCGGCGATCCACTCGCTGCGAACGGCCGCTGCGTCAGGAGCTTGAATGTGCGACTCGCTCCCCCGGCGATCGGCTGCGAGTTCCAGTCCTTTTCCGGAATCAGCCAGACATCGGGACCGACTTCCGCGGCCAGCTCCATCAGCTCCATCGGCGAGCTGCTGGGATTTCGAATCGTGACGTCGCGGCCGGGCCGGTTCGAGTCATCGTCTCCGCTGAACGCCGGGAACGCGACGTAGTCGCTCGGCGTCCCATCGATGATGAATTGCGGTGCGGCGGCCGGCCCACCGCCGACTTTCAGATTCACGAAGGCATACGGCGTCACCGCCAGTTGCTGCGTGACGCCAACGGCGAAGATGACGCCCTGATACGACCCGGCCACATTGTTAGGCGGGCCGCTGTACTGAATCGTGAACGTACGGGGGACGCGCGGTTGCAGCGTGACGAACGCGCCACCCTCGGCGATGCTGAAGAACGGACGCGAGCCAGGCAACTCCGATTGTCCAACGATGATCTGCGCCGGCGCCGCGCCGATGTTCTCGAGCGTGAACTTCGTCGCGCGGTCTTCGATTTTCTCGCCGAGCGAAACCACCGCCGCCTGTGGCTGCACCGTGAAGATGATGTTCGACGGTGCGTTGGTGATCGTGACGCTCTTCACATCCGACACCGGACCACTCTTCGTCGCATCGCAGGCCGGCAGCGCCCGCACGCGGTGATAAACAGTTCCAGGCGATCCCGACACGAACGACGAGGCGGTCGAGCTGGTGACCTGTGAATCGAGAATCGATGCAAAAGTCGATGACGTCGAGCGCTCGACGAGATACCCGCCGTCGATGTCGAGGCCCGAAGCGACCGACCAGACGATGATGTATGTCGCGCCCGTCGAAACCGCACTCGGCGCAAAGATGATTTGCGTGCCGCCGGGCGCCGTGCACGCCGTCTGCGTCGTAAAACTCACGATCGGGGTGGCGAGCTGAATCGGGCAATCGGGAACCACCCGCCAGTAGTACTTCACACCCGGATCGAGCGGTGGCAACGCTAGCGACGTCGTGGCCGCCGGAATTCCGCTTCGGAGCAGCGGCGGAGTGGTGGTCGCGCCGAAGTAGACGTCGACCGTGCTGTTGACCTGCGCCACCGACCACGTCAGCACGACGCTGGTCGGAACGTTCGTTGCGCCATCGGGCGGCGACACCGGCGTGACAGCGGACGATGTCGTGAACGAGCGGATCGACGAGCTTGCGGTCCTGGTCGAATCGCAAGCTGCGTGTGCGACAACAAACCAGAAGATTCGACCCGGGATGTTTGGCACGGAGTGCGTCGTCGCCGTGAGACCCGACTCGAACAGCGGCGGCGGATTGGTGGTGCCGAGGTAGAGATCGTAGGTGCCGGCACCGGAGGCTGCCGACCAATTGAGACTCGCGATCGATCCGGTCGTGTTGTCCGCAGGCGCAACGAGATCGAAGGCGCCGGCGCCGCAGCCCGCTGCCGTCGTGAAGGATGCGACTGTGGAAGTGGCAGTCGAAACCGAGGGACAGAATGGATCGCCCTTCGCAGTGACGCTCCAGAAGTATTTCGTGTTAGGCGCAAGGTTCGACGGTGTGAACGAAGTTTCGGTGAGACCCGATGCGATGACGCGGACCGGAGGATTGTTCGTGTCGAGGCGTACGTCGTAGCGGAACGCGCCGCTCACGTTGCTCCAGCTCAGCGACGGTGCAGTTCCCGGATTCGTGGGATTTTCGCGGTTGTTGTTCGAATCGGAGATAAAGAGATTGCCGGTGCGATCGACGGCCACACCGCTGTCGTTGAACGGGAAATTCAGCTTCGCATCCTTCGCCGGGCCGTTGTCGCCCGTGAAATCTGCGTCGACATAGGAGAACGTTCCGCTGCCGGCAACCGTGTCGATCGTCGACGTCGCCAGATCGATGACACGAAGTCGCGACGCGCTCGTGTCCGCGAAGAACAACTTCCCGCGCGCACGATCGATCGCCATATGGCCGGGCGTGAAGTACGCCTGCGCTGCCGGACCGCCATCCCCAAAGGGCGGCTGATCGTTCCCGCCTCCCGCGAATGTAAAAATCGTTCCGCCCGGCGTGACTTTTCGAATGCGATTGTTGCCGCTGTCGGAGATGTAGGCGTTGCCGCTGCCGTCGAATACGACCTGCGACGGACTCCAAATCGCGGCTTCTTTGGCAGTTCCGCCGTCGCCGGTGAAATCTTCTTTGCCGTTTCCAGCGAAGAGGTTGACGGTTTTCGTCGACGCCGAGATCTTCCAGATTCGGTTCGCGCCCGTATCAGCCAGGTAGAGATTTCCAGTCCCGTCGAATGCGATGCCGCCCACCCGCGCGAACGCCGCCTGCAATGCCGGTACGCCTTCGTTGTTGGTGTTGGCATCCGCCGATGCACCGCTGCCCGCGAAGAACGTCACGATTCCGGTCTTGATGTCGAGTTTCTTGATGCGACCGTTGCCGGCGTCGGCGATGAAGAGATCGCCGTTCGCATCGAAGGCGATGTCGACCGGATAAAGGGCGCTGCTGGTTGCCGGCTTACCATCCTCGTTGTTGTCGTAGAAAAAACCGTTCCCGGCGGCTGTCGAGATCAGGTTTGTCACGGCATCGACGCGCCGGACGAGCAGGTCGGCGCTGTCGGCGATGAAGAGATTTCCCGCGGCGTCGGTCGCGAGGCCTTGCGGAGAGCGGATGATGCCGGCCGTAGCCGGAAGTCCATCGCCGACGTAGCTCCCGCCTCCGGCAATGAACGTGAAATCGGTCGTGGAAGCGGGCGTGAATTTCAAAATCGCGGCGTAGCCGTCAGAGCTGATGAGGAGATTGCCGGATGCATCGACCACCAGGCCGTAGCTGATCCCGAAGTCGACCGCCAGGGTGCTGATGACGCGTGTCGACTTGTCCACGCGACGAATGCCGCTGAGCGAATCGATCAGAAGATTTCCGTTGCGATCGAACGCGAAGACGGTCGTGTAATCGAGATCAACCGTGTTCGCGGGCACGCCGTCCGCCTTTGCCGTGCCGCCGCCGGCATACGTCTCGATGTTGTTGGTGACGGCGTCGATGCGGCGGACGCGATGGTTGTCGGAATCGGCGATGAAAATGTTTCCGGCAGTGTCGGCGATGATGCCCAGGGGATTCGCGAACTTGGCATTGATGGCCGGGCCGCCGTCGCCTTCGAGTCCCTGCGATCCATCGACCGGG
>QHVX01000135.1:0-6436 GCA_003222375.1 Acidobacteriota bacterium | reverse complement strand
TCGGTGATGTCCAGGCTGCCGCGATCGATCCAGATGCCCCACGGTCCGCGTAAGACAGCTTCTGTCGCTGGTCCGTTGTCGCCGATGGTGTTGTCAGGACGTTCCGAGCCGCGGCCGGCGACGGTCGTGATGATTCCCGTCTTCGCGTCGATCTTTCGCACGCGGCCGTTGCCGGAATCGGTGATGTAAACGTTGTCGCTAGCGTCGATGAAGAGCTGTCGCGGCTCCTTCAGCGTTGCCTTCCGTGCCGGCCCGCCGTCACCTCCAAATCCGGCCGCGCCGGTTCCGGCGATCGTCTCGACTTTTCCAGTCTGCAGATCGATGCGGCGGACGACGCCCTGGAATCGTTCGACGACGTACAGCCGGCCGGCCGAATCGAACGCCAGACCGCGCGGACCGAACAGCGAGATGTTGGTCGCAAGCTGGCCATCGTCGCTTCCCCCGCCCGCCACCGTGACGATCGACTGCGCACCGGCGTTGAGCGCGAGAAGCAGAACCGCGGCTGTCAGCGCCGCCCGGAAAAATTTTGACATGTTGGAGAGACCGGCCCCGCATTCTACACTCAGCTCCCATGCGAAATGCCGCCGTGTGCGCCGTCACACTGTTACTGGCCTGTAGCTCGGCCGCCCCCGATCGGACACTCGATCGCGACACTCTCGGCCGGATCGACGCGCGCATCGAGCGCGCAATCGCCGAGAAGAAAATACCGGGCGGCGTCTATCACCTCGAACAGAACGGCGCGATCTACGAAAAAGCGTTCGGCAACCGCGCGCTGGTTCCGAGCGTCGAGCCGATGACGATCGACACGATCTTCGATGCCGCATCGATCACGAAAGTCGTGGCGACCACACCGGCAATCTGGCTACTCATTCAGCGCGGCAAAATCGGGCTCGACGATCCGGCGCAGAAATTTGTCCCGGAGTTTCCGCGTGGCGACATCACGATCCGGCATCTGCTCACCCATACGTCGGGACTGCGTCCCGATCTCGATCTCAAGGATCCCTGGACGGGATACGACACCGCGATGCAGCTCGTGATGAAAGAAGAGCCGATCAACAATCCGGGCTTTGTCTTCCGCTACTCCGACATCAACTTCGAGCTCCTCGGCGAAATCGTGCATCGCGTTTCCGGGCAACCGCTCGACGTCTTCTGCAGGAAGGAAATCTTCGAGCCGCTGGGGATGAACGACACGGGTTTTCGGCCCCTCACCCCGGCGCGCATCGCGCCCACCGAATTCGCCGACGGCGTCATGCTCCGCGGCGTCGTGCACGATCCGACCGCGCGCCGGATGGGCGGGGTGGCGGGGCACGCCGGGCTTTTCATCACGATCCACGATCTCGCGAAGTACTGCCGCATGCTGTTGCGGGGGGGCGATCCGATCTTGAAGCCCGAGATCGTCAACATGATGACTACCGTGCAGTCACCCCCGAATGTAGCGGTGCGGCGGGCGGGAGGATTCGATTTCGATTCAGGCTACAGCCGTCCGCGCGGCGATTTTTTTCCGATCGGTTCGTACGGTCACACCGGGTTCACGGGCGGGTTTTTCTGGATCGATCCCACGTCGAAGACTTTTTACATTTTCCTCTCCAACCGCGTTCATCCTGACGGCAAAGGCAACGTCCTCGCGCTTCAACGCGACCTCGGCACACTTTCGGCGCGCGCGGTCGGCCTGTCGACGCCCGTCGTGCCGCGCGTCCGATGGGTCGTCGACAGCGCTGACGTCGCGAACGGAATCGACGTTGTAATTTCGCGGCATTTTGAGCCGCTTCGCGGAATGCGCGTCGGATTGGTCACGAATCACACCGGCATCGATCGCGCCGGCAATCCGACGATCGACCATCTGCGCAGCGCGCCGGGTGTCACGCTGGTGGCGCTGTTCAGTCCCGAACATGGAATTCGCGGCGCGGCAGATGCGAACGTGTCCGACACAATCGACACGGCGAGCGGACTCCCGATCTACAGCCTGTATGGAGAAACGCGAAAGCCGAAACCGGAACAGCTCGCGAATCTCGATGCGCTGGTGTTCGACATTCAGGACATCGGCGCGCGCTTTTATACGTATATCTCGACGCTGGGCCTCGCGATGGAAGCAGCCGCCGACGCGAAAAAGAAGTTCATCGTGCTCGATCGCGTCAATCCGATCGGCGGCCAAGCCTTCGAAGGCCCGCTGCTGAAAGGCGACACGGATTTCGTCGGGTGGCATCCGATTGTCATCCGGCATGGAATGACAGTCGGTGAGCTTGCAAAGATGTTCAAAGACGAACGGCACATCGATGTCGACCTGACCGTGATTCCGATTCGCGGCTGGTCGCGTGCGATGTATCAGGATGAGGCCGGACTGCCGTGGATCAACACCTCGCCTAACATGCGCAGCCTCAGCGAGGCGACACTGTATCCCGGGATCGGAATTCTAGAGAGCGCGATCTCGGTCGGCCGCGGAACGCCGACTCCGTTCGAAGTCATCGGAGCCCCTTACATCGACGGGTTGCGCCTCGCGAACGAGCTGAGCGTTCCCGGCGTCACATTCACGCCGATCCGGTTCACACCCGACGCGAGCGTCTTTGCGGGAAGAGAGTGCGGCGGCGTGCGCATTACGATCACCGATCGGAAGGTGTTACATCCGGTCGCGATGGGTGTAAAAATAGGTACGATAATTAATCATCTTTATTCAAACGATTTTGCGATCGACAAGCTACAGCGGCTTTTGCGCGATCCCGCGACGCTGGAGGCCATCCGCAACGGCACGGCGAACGATTGGCACGACGACGAAGCAGCCTTCAATGCCCGGCGGTCGAAGTACCTGCTCTACCGCTGAAATTTTCCGGCGGCGGTAAGCCGAGTTTTCGGCGGGCCTCGAGGTAACGGGGGTCACTGCGGAATCTGATGAATGCCGGATGCGGCGGGATGTCGATCGCGATGCGCGCGTAATCCGGAATCTCCGCTACCGCTCGATTGAGCGTCCGGGCTGCTTCATCGAGCTCACCCACCGCCGCCCACCCTCGCATGACGCGCGGAAGCGCGGGCCCGCGCGCTGCCGGACTGATTTTGCGAAGCAGTCGAACAGCTTCGTCGCGGCGGCCGGAAGTTGCCAGCAACAAAACGCGAGCTTCCTCGAGCGTTGGAAGATGTTCGGGTTCTGTATGCCGCAATGCGGCTTCCGCTTCGTCGAATTTGCCGAGGCAGGCGTCGGCCTCGACGAGATTGAGATAAACGAAGCTGTATTGGGGCTCAATCTGGATGCCGCGCAGTGCTGCGCTGCGCGCTGTCTCGAAGTCGCCTGCGAACCAGGCGTTGCCTGACATGAACGCCGGAATGAAATTCGAGAGCGGATCGAGCTGCGCCGCGCGCTCGAAATCCTTCTTCGCTTCTCCATAGCGTGCCAGCGTTCGCAGCAGCACGGCGTGCCACAACAGAGCATTGGAGAAGTTCGGATTGAGCTGCAGCGCCCGGTTGAGATGCGACTCCGCTTCCTCGAAACGGCCGCGATGCATGTCGATGTGACCGAGGGCCGTGTGGGCTTCCACAGAATCAGGGTCGATGCTGAGCGCTTTTTCCGCCGCTTGAACTGCCAGCGCGTAGCTTTCCTTCGGCTCGAGCGTCGTCAGGCCAGGCCGATGATCCATCAGCGAATAGGTCTCCGCCAGACCGGCGTACGCTTCGGCGAAGCTGGGATCACGGTCGATGGCCGCGCGGAAATTGGCCACCGCGTTGTCGAAATGTTCACGGGTCATCACCGACTCTTCGTGACGCGCTTTCAAATAGAGCTCGTAGGCCGCCATGTCATGTGTCGTCGGCCCGACCGGCGCCTTTCCCATCGTGCGCTGCAGCGCCTTGGCAACCGATCGCGCGATCTGGTCTTCGATCGAGAACACGTCGTCGACGCCGCCGCTGTAGGTCTGCGACCAGAGGTGATAGCCGTCGTGGGCGTTGATGAGCTGCGCCGTGACGCGCAGCCTGTTTCCGGCGCGCTGCACACTTCCTTCCACAAGCGCATCGACTGCCAGCGATTTACCCACTTCGCGCGCATCGGCGCGCGTTCCCTTGAACGCAAACGATGATGTACGCGACACGACCTTCAAGCCGGACAGCTGCGCCAGGCCGTTGATGACCTCTTCGCTGATGCCGTCGCCGATGTATTCATTTTCGCGTTCGGAAGAAAAATTGACGAAAGGCAGCACGGCGATCGAATCGATCTTCGCTCGGCTCGCTTTGGCGGCTTCTCGCGGACGGCGTTCGATCAACCAGAGTCCCGCCAATGCGAAGAGAAGCGCGATGACGATCAGCGCGATACGAAGGTCAGTTCGCTTCTGCGGCTTCTCGCCGATCCGCTCGAGATCGATCACGATGTCGCGAGCGTTTTGATAACGGCGCTCAGGATCCTTCTCGAGACATCGCGCCACGATTTTCTTCAGCGCCGGCGAACAGTCCCGGCCCTTCAACATTTCCTGCAAAACCAGGCCGAAGCTGTAAATGTCGCTGCGCTGGTCGACCACTCCCCCACTCGCCTGTTCCGGGCTGACATACTGCAGCGTTCCGACGAACATCCCGGCCGCGGTTTCCGCGACGGCGGTCGGCTCATGCGTGTTCGCCACATCGATTCTTTTCGCGATCCCGAAGTCGAGCACCTTCGCGTGACCGCGGACGTCGATCATGATGTTTCCCGGCTTGATGTCACGGTGCACGATGCCGCGCCGGTGTGCTTCATCGAGCGCGTCGGCGACCTCGGTAATCAGGCGCACGATCTGCTCGATCGGCATCGGGCCGCGCAGCAGACGATCGCGCAGTGTCTCCCCCTCGACGTACTGCATGGCGATGAAGGCCGTTCCGTCATCGGTCTCGCCGGCTTCGTAAACGACGGCTACGTTCGGATGTGAAAGCTGCGACGCCGTGATGGCCTCACGGACGAAACGGCGCTTGGCCTTCTCATCGGGATCCGTCACGATCTTCAGCGCCACATTCCGCTGCAGCTTCGGATCCTCGGCCAGATAGACCTCGCCCATTCCGCCGCTTCCGATCTGGCGGAGGATGCGGTATCGGCCGACGGTGGTCGCGATCATCGGAGCGCGAGGAACTCTTTCTTGGCCTGCTGCACGATCGGGACGTTGGAGTCAGCGTCCTGCCACCACTGCATTAAATCAGCGTAGTACCGCCGGCTTCTCTCAATATCGCCCGTGAGTGCTGACGCCCTGGCGGCGCCGAGGATCGAGAGTGTAAACTCGGGTTCGCCGCGGTACAGATATTTGTGACTCAGAATCTTTTCGAATTCCGCGAGTGCTTCGCGGCCTCGCTGTTGGCCGAGGTACGCTAAACCACGCAGATAAATTGGAACGCCATTCGAATCGAATGCCAGGTCGTACCGCTCCGGCGTGCGCAGAATCTCGACTGCGCCACCTGGATTACGTCGCTCCAAGATGGTGTCCTTCGGGTGCTTTCGCGCAAGCTCGTCGGCGAGAGCGAGGGCCTGACTGCTCTCTCTGCAGAAAGCTAACCCGAGCGCGGTTCGCCATGCGCTCTCGGTCGTGGAAGCCAGACCCAAAATCTCTCGGGACATCGATGCCTGGCAGCGTCCCATGGCAGCGCTCCAAAAGTAATATTCGGAGAGTCCCAAAGCGGAACCTTCTTTGTCATCGCGACGCAAACCAATGTCGACGGCCTTGCGAATTTCGGATGATGCTTTTCGTAGTTGTCCGTGGGACAGCGCAAGGTCGCCATCGTAATAGACCACCATGTCGCCCATCGGGTTCGTGGCGGCCCAATCGTGTTGCTGCTGCATCGCGATCAGGTCGTCATCCATCACAGCCAGTCGAAAGCGTTGTTGATGCAGATGCGGAGCATCGACATGATTCGCCGAGGCCCTCTCGAGAATGGCCTTTGCCTCGGCGCCGCGGTTGAGTCCGCGAAGAGCGATGGAGGACATGATGTAGGCGAAAGGACGTTTCGGGTCGATCGATAGCGCTTCGCGCGCCTTTTCCAAACTTCGCTCGTAATTACCTAAGACACTTTGCACAACCGCCAGGTTGTTCCTGGGCGAGTAGTCGCGCGGGTAGGTCTGTTGCCACACCTCCAGCACCTGAGCCGCCTTCTCCATCTCACCGGTTGCATGCTGAAAATAGTTCTGCTCGATATAAAAGCGTTCACGTTCGGTGGCATGCGAAGAGAGTTGATAGGCCTTCGCTGACGCTTCAGCAGCGAGATCGTTTTCGAGCGAGTTGTAATACGCAGTTGCCAGTCGCGCGTAGGCCATGGCGAAATTGCGATCCGCGTCGGTGGCGCGCTGATAGAACGGGATCGCCTCACGGAACTTGCCGGCAAAGAATTGCTGGTTGCCGAGACTGAAGAGGTGCAGTGCTTCGAGCGAAGAGGTCGTGACCTGCTCGATCGGCGCATCGAATCGCTCCACCGATTTCAATGATTCACCAAGCTCTCGCCGGATTTT
>QHVX01000129.1 GCA_003222375.1 Acidobacteriota bacterium | reverse complement strand
ATCATTTTGGTATGGCCATCATTTCACCTGAGCCGGCCAAGGCATCGCCGCGCCTCGCCAGAAATGTGCGAGCAATGTCGCGCGCGACCGCCGTCATCCCGATCGTCGTGGGAGTGCTCGTCCTTTTCGGATGGTCGGCTGACATCGAGATTCTGAAGCGCATCGTGCCGGGATTGGTGGCGATGAATCCGATGACCGCGATCGGCTTCATCTTCCTCGGCGTTTCGCTGGCGCTTGTTTCGCGCGAAGAAGTCGGCAAAACGCGCCATCGAATCGGCGAAGCTTTCGCGCTGATCGCGTCCGCGATCGGCCTGATCAAAATTCTGGCGCTGATCACGCCGATCAATCTGCACATCGACCAGCTCCTGTTCGCCGGCAAGCTCGGCGGCAGCGACTTCGGCCTGCCAAATCAGATGGCGCCTAACACCGCTCTCAATTTCCTTCTCCTCGGTCTGGCGGTGATGAACATCGACCGGCGGCTCAGCCGGTGGTGGCCGTCGCAATTCCTGACCATCGCCGCCGCGATGTCGTCGCTTCTGGCGCTGATGGGCTACCTCTACGGCGTCAAGTCGTTCTACGTCATCGGCGCCTACATCCCGATGGCGTTGCACACCGCCGGAACTTTTCTTGTCGTGGCGGTCGGCGTTTTGTTCGCGCGGCCGTCGCACGGATTGATGGCGGTTTTTCTCAGCGAAAGCAGCGGCGGAGTGATGCTGCGACGCCTGCTGCCGGCGGTGCTCATCATTCCGGCGGCGCTCGGTTGGATCCGCCATCAGGCTTACAGCGCGCGGCTGGTCGATCCCGAATTCGAGATGTGGCTGCTCGTGATTGGGCTCATGACGCTTTTCCTGCTGTTGATCGGATGGAGCGGGCGGCTGCTGTTTCGTCTGGATCTCGATCGCGCGGAAGCCGAGCGGACTCTCTCCTATCAGGCGATGCATGACGCGTTGACGCAGCTTCCGAATCGGCGACTCTTCACCGAGCGCCTGGAAGAGGAAATCGCGCGCACGAAGAAGAGCGGCAACACGCTGGCGGTCCTGTTCCTCGATCTCGATCTCTTCAAAGTCGTCAACGACAGCCTCGGCCACGTCGTCGGCGACCAATTGCTCATCGCTGCCGGCGAGCGCATCACCGAGAATCTCGGCGAAGGCGATCTGGCGGCGCGCATCAGCGGCGATGAGTTCACGATTCTTCTTTGCGACGCGAAAGCGCGCGAACGCGCCGCAGATCTCGCGAAGAAAATGCTGGCGGCGTTCGGATTCCCTTTCAAGGTTGGGCCGCACGAAGTCTTCAGCACCGTCAGCATCGGCATCGCGTTCAGTGAGCGCGACGATTCGCCGGTCAATCTGATCCGTCACTCCGACATCGCGATGTATCAGGCGAAGACGCGCGGCAAAGCGCGCTATGAGATCTTCGATCCGACGATGGACCTGGCCGCGATCCGGCGCCTGGAGCTGGAGACCGAGCTGCGGCGCGCGATCGAGGAGGGCGAGCTGCGAGTTTTCTATCAACCGGAAGTCGAGATCGAGAGCGGAAATCTCGTAGGGATGGAGGCGCTGGTGCGATGGGAGCATCCCGAGCGCGGGCTGGTATCGCCCACGGAATTCATTGCGGTCGCCGAGGAGACCGGCCTCATTCTGCCGATCGGGCGCTGGGTAATGTACGAGGCTTGCCGCCAGGCGAAAGAATGGCAGGAAAAATACCGTCCCGATCTGGCGCTGATGGTGTCGGTCAACTTGTCGGGCCGGCACTTTCAGCAGGCGACGCTGATCGACGAGGTCTCCGAGGTTTTGAAAAAAACAGGGATCAGCCCTGCAAACGTAATCCTGGAAATCACGGAATCGGTTGCCATGGAGGGCGCCGAAACCACCATCGAGATCCTCACGAAGCTCAAGACCCTGGGCGTCTCGCTCGCGATCGATGATTTCGGCACAGGCTTCTCGAGCCTGTCGTATCTCAAGCGCTTTCCGGTCGACCTGTTGAAGATCGATAAGTCGTTCGTCGACGGAATCGCGCTGGAAGGTCCCGACAGCGCGATCGTGGAGGCGATCATCGCGTTAGGCCATGCGTTAGGCCTGAAAGTGATTGCCGAGGGGGTCGAGACGACCGCGCAGGTCGACCAGCTTCGCGCCCTCGGATCGGAATTAGGCCAAGGCTACTTCTACGGCAAGCCGCTGAACAGCGCGCCCATCCTTCTCAGCAACGGCAGCGCTAACGAGGCGGCGCAACGGGAATCTGGATTGCCCGCCCCTCCCGCCGCCAAATCATCGCGCTGATCCACCAGCGTCCGTTGCGGCGGAACAGTTGAATGCTGTTCACGCCGCGATTGAGCATCGGGCCATTGCGCGTGCGCCGCGTTTCGTACGCGCTGAGGACGTGCGCTACGTCGTCGAACTGCCGCGTCTCGCGCCACAATTCCCCTTCCCAGAAGCTCGGCATCTCGCCAGATGTGATCATCGATTCAAAGTTGACGCGATACGAGTCCATATCGAATTCGAAGACGCCGTCGTCGTTGACGCGCACCATCCGCGCTCCCGGAGCAAAAATCTGCTCCTGCCTTTTCCAGTCGACGCTCTGGCCGGGTTCGAAGCAGACCGATTCGTACATGGCCGCGATGATGGAATCGAGGTCGTTCATAACTTCTTCAGCGCCTCCGTGACGATTTCGATTTCTTCTTCGGTGTTGTAGTAATGCGGCGACAATCGAAGGGCGGATTCCGCGTGCTTGTCGGTCATGTCGAGGATCGCCCACGCGCGAAAGGTCGCGGAAGCATTGATCCTCCGTTTTCGCAGCGCGGCGACGACCTCGGAGGCGTTTCGCCCGAACTCCGCTGTGACGATGGCCGCGCACTTTTCGCCGCGATCGAGGACCCGCGCAAATTGTGATAATTTATCGCGCAATTTATTAGATAACATTAATGCCCGCTGACTACAGCGTTCGATGCCGGCATCGATGGCGTATCGCGCCGCGGCGCCGAGTCCGAGGATGAGGGCGTAGGAGAACTCCCAGTTCTCGAAACGGCGCGCGTCCGGTGCGAGCTCGTACGAATCGGCGGTTGCCCATGACGCGCCCCGCATATCGATGTACAGCGGAGCGGCGCCGCGCTCGAGCAAGCGATCGGCAATGTACAGAAAGCCGATGCCGCGCGGTCCGCGCAGAAATTTGCGCGCGGTCGCGGAGAGAAAGTCGCATCGCAGCCCCGAGACGTCGATCGGGAGCTGGCCGACGGCCTGACATGCGTCGACCAGATACGGCACGCGCGCCTCCTCCGCGATCTTGCCGAGGAGCTCGACGGGCTGGATAAGGCCGGAGTTTGTCGGCACCCAGGTGACGGCCAGCAATCGCACTTTCGAGTCCCGCAGCAGATCGCGAACCGATTGCGGATCGACTCCGCCGGAATCGAGGTCTTCCGCGCGACGGACCTCGACGCCATGGCGCTTTGCGAGCGAAAGATACGCAAGCTGATTCGAGATGTAGTCGTTGCGTGTCGTGACGATGACGTCACCCTGCTTGAAATCGAAAGCCGAAAGCGCCTGGAAAAACGCGACGGTCGCGTTTTCGACGATCGCGATGTTGCGCGGCTGCCCGCCTAACACCTCGGCGACGCTGGCGTAACTCTGCGCGATCGCATCCGCAGCGTCATCACCGCTTTCGTATCCGCCGAAATTCGCTTCGCGATCGATGTGCCCGACGATCGCATCGATGACCGGCCGCGGCATCAGCGCCGCGCCGGCGTTATTCAGATGGATGACGTTCGCGGTGCCGGGCGTATCCGCTCGCCAGCGATCGAGAAGCGGCTCGTGCACCGCCTCATGCTATTCCTCCGGAGGCAGAACGCTTTCATGCCCGAACAAATGTAAGGAGCTCATCCGGATCGCCAGATGAGCCGGCCATTTTCCGAGTCGCCACGGCATGCCCGTTGCGAATCTTTATTGTCAAGGAGGAAGGACATATGGGCGACCGTGATGACGCCGTCTGGAGCACTCTGCAGGGCAACTGGAACCAGCTCAAGGGTAAGGTCCGCGAGAAATGGGGCTTGCTGACCAACGACGATCTCGAGCACATCGCCGGTCATAAGGACCGGCTCGTCGGAAAAATCCAGGAGCGCTACGGCAAAACCAAGTGGGAAGAGGCCAACATTGAGCGCGAGCTGCGCGAGATGAATCAGCCGACCACGACCAAAACGACCACGAAGACCACCACGACAACGCGATAATCACCTGGCGGTGAGCCCGGCTGCGGCAATCCGCAGGAGGATGCATGAAGTCGATCTTTCGCGTCTTTGCCGACTGGACTGCCGAGGTCACGGGCTCACCGTGGGTGTTCTCTGCGGTGGTCGTAGTCACCGCAATGTGGCTGGCTGCCGGTCCGGCCTTTCATTTTTCCGACACGTGGCAGCTCACGATGAACACCTTCGCGTCGCAGGTGACGTTCCTGATCGCGTTTCTGCTGCAGAACACGCAGAACCGCGACACGCGCTCCCTGCAGCTCAAGCTCGACGAGTTGCTGCGCGCGACTCAGGGCGCGCGGTTGAGCCTCGTCAATCTGGAGCGGCTCTCGGATGAAGAGCTTGCACGCCTGAAGGAAGAGTTCGAGCGTATCTCGCAAAGACGCGCTGAACGCAGATAATGTCGGCGGATGTCGCTCTTCAGCCGCAGCGCAGCCTACATCTGCGCAATCATGCACATCGTTGCCGGCATCGGCGCGATTTTTTTCTTGCGCGGCGGAAGCGAAGCGATATCCGACATCCATCAGCGGGTCGCCTACATGACCCAATTCCCCGACCGCTGGCGCCTCGGCTGGTTTCTGTGGATGCTTGCCGCTCTGACGTTGATTCTCTTCTATGGATGGTGGGGCTCGCGCATCGGAAAGCTGTGGCCCGTTGCGATCGCGGCTGCTGGCCTTGCCTGCGATTGGTCGGGCGAATCGATCTTCATCGCATCGATCCCGCGCCCCGACACGAGACTCTATCGCGATGCTGCTCTTCTCACGGGCGCAGCAGGAAATGGTCTGTACACTGTTGCGGCGATCATCCTCACTGTTGCGACCAGGCAGCTACCGTGGCAATGGCTGGCGTGGTGCGCATGGATGGCCGGAGTCGCGCTCACGACCGCCACGATCTTCAATAGCGACATGGGAGTCACTGTTGCAAGTGCAGCGTTGATGATCTTTTTCGTTCCGTGGGTGGTGATCGCCGGAAAGAAGATGCCATGAAGCGCGTGGTGGTCCTTGGCGGCAGCGGCTTCTTCGGACAATGGATCGTCCGACGGCTGATCGCGGCCAAACTGCAGCCGATCGTCGCATCGCGGACACGCGGCGAGTTGCGGATCGATGCGAACAATCCCGACGATCTTCGAAAGAATCTTAAAGCGCGCGATCTGGTCATCGATTGCGCCGGCCCATTCCAGAAACGAAATTCTGCGCTCATCGAGACGGCGCGCACGATGGGCGTCGACATCATCGACATCTCCGACAGCGCCGAGTACACGGAGATGGTCTACAAGTACGAAGCGCCGATCGGCGCGGCCGGAATTCGCGTACTGACCGCGTGCAGCTCACTCTCCACGATCAGCGCCGCGGTCCTGAAATCCGTCAGCGTCGACGAGCCGCGCAGGCTGAGCGCATACCTCGTTCC
>QHVX01000128.1:5572-5921 GCA_003222375.1 Acidobacteriota bacterium | reverse complement strand
TTTCTCGCGGACGTAAACGCCCAGCACGCGCGCGAACGTGCCATAGCTGCGCGGATGCGGCGCGGCCTTGCCGAAGATCGGGACCTCGCCATCGGACGCGATCATCGTGGCTGGATGCACGAGGATGCGCTGCAGGTCGTCTTCCGAGATGGCGTGGAAGATCCCGGAGACGCTTCCCTTCTCGATCATGTCGATCGCGACGTCGGCGGCATTTTCGACGGTCGGCTCGAGTCCGCGCGCTCGTGTGATCTCCGCGAGATTTTTGCCGGCCAGCGATGCATCGAACGACGTCGACGCGATCTGAATATTTTTCGGATCACCGCCGCCGCGCTCGTGACGGATCTTGTCG
>QHVX01000128.1:0-5488 GCA_003222375.1 Acidobacteriota bacterium | reverse complement strand
ACCGCCGCGGCCAGCGACGTGCTCGACGCGGTGTACGGATATTGATCGATGGTGGCGTCGACGCCGCGCGCTCGCGCTTCGTCGATGAGTCGAAGCGTCTGCACGCTTTTGCCCCAATTGTCCACGCCGATGATCTTGTGATGCGTCACCTGCGTCGGCAGATGGCCTTCCTCGCCGATGCGAATCGTCTCCTTGACGCTGTCGACGATGTGCGCCGCCTCGTCGCGCATGTGCGAGGTGTGGATCCCGCCCATCTCCCCCGCCACGCGCGCCAACTCGATGACCTCCTCGGTCGGCGTGAAGTTGCCCGGAACGTAAAACAGCCCGGTGCTGAGTCCGAACGCGCCGTCGCGCATGGCTTCGCGCACCAGCGATTTCATTTTCTCGATTTCCTCGGCCGTCGCTTTGCGATCGATATTTCCGATGACGGTCTCGCGCACGCTTCCCTGGCCGACGAACATCGCGAAATTCGGCGATGTCTTCAGCTTTTCGACACGATCTAGAAAATCTCGAATCGGCAATGGGGAAGACCCGTCAGGCCCTTCGAAGATCGTCGTGACACCCTGGCGGATGTAGTTCTCGGCCGTCGGGACGTCGAAGATTCCGCGGCGCGCGTGCGTGTGCAGATCGATGAATCCCGGCGCGACGATGCGCCCCCCGGCATCGATCACGCGGCTCGCCGTGCCGTCGATTCGCGGCGCGATCGCGACGATCATGTCGCCGCGAACTGCGATCTCTCCACGAAACCATGGTGTGCCCGCGCCGTCGACGATCCGAGCGTTGCGAATGAGAACGTCGTAATCGGCCGCCTGGACGCCGGCAACGCTGAGAAGAATTGCAAGCAGAGTTCGGGCGATCATCGACTAGGCCATCAGCTGCTCGGTGTGTACCGTCGCCTGCTGGACAGCCTCGACTCCCGACATCAAGTCGTCCAATTGATGCGAGAGCTCGCGCGGCGACTGCATCGTGACGATCTGATCGGCAATGAGGTGGAAGGTGTTTTCGACCAGATCGAGCTGTCCTTGCGCCGCGTCGAGGTACTTGCGGATCTCCTGGATTTTGCCGGAACGCTTGAGGATGATGTCCAGGTTCTTCTTCGCGATCTCGGCCGATGCATCGTCCTTCGCGAATTTGACGCGTCCTTCCCACGACGCGCGCTCCTTTTCGAGCTCCTTGACATCCACGCTGTTGAGGTAGTGGTTGTATCGCGCGCAGGTGGCCGCAATCTCGATGAACGAGCGCACCAGCATGTCGCACTTCACCAGCTCATCGCGCAGCAGATCGCCGGTGAAGGATGGATTTTGCGCCGCCAGCTGATCGATCTTCTCTTTTGCGCCGAGCAGCGCGTTGACACGCTTCTGTTCCGGACCGCCGAGGGATGCGATCCTGGCGTCGAGCTCGCGCTGCTCCAATTCCGCGCACAGGGCGGCCAACTTCTTGTTCCACGCCAATCTCTGCAGCGTTCTCGAACCGGGTGCGTGGAGCAACCAGATCACCTCCGCCCCGAGAGCGCCAATCGCCAGAAACGGATTGAGCGTGAGCGCAGAGGCGGCCAGGGCGCAGCTGAACAGCGAGAGATTGTAGGGATTCGCGAATGCAAACTTCAGGTATGGCGGATTCGCCCGCAGCTTCTCCGCAGTGACTATCTCCTTCGGTGGGTTCGGCTCTCGGGTCAGGAACCTCAGTATAATGAGCCTCCAATTTCCCGTCGACAAAATGAGAGAGCGGTGACCCACCGGAGGTCCTATGAAACTCACGCCTTTTGCAAAATTCTTTCTGACCGTCGTGATCCTCGGCTTTCTCGTATACGTCGGTTACAACTACCGCGACAAACTGATCCCCGGCCGCGGCACGACAGCGTCCGTCGTTCCGAAGAACGTCGATTTGCCGTCGGGTCCCGACAATCCCGCCTCCGCCAACGTCAGTTACAAAACGCCCGGCTCGAGCCCGGGCTGCACCGATCAGCCGGAAGTTCGCATGAACGTGTGGGCGTGGAACGCGCAGATGGGCTTGATGGCCGCTACCGGTGGTAAGCAGGCAACCGACGGGAGCTTGATGTGCGGCGAACGCGTGAATCTCAAGCTCATTCGCGAAGACGACAGCAACAAAATGCAGGAGAACCTCACCGCCCTCGCGACGTCACTAAGAAACGGCAACGACAATCCGAAAGACGGCGTGCACTTCGTGGCGATCATGGGAGACGGAGCCGCCCAGTTCCTCAAAGGCCTCAATGATGTTCTCCGCACGAAGCTCGGTCCGGAGTACCAGGCGAAGATCATCGGATCGTGCGGTTATTCGCGCGGCGAGGACAAGTTCATGGGTCCCGCCGAATGGAAATCGAATCCATCGGCTTCGAAAGGCGGCGTGTGCGCCGGAGTGCTGCGCGACGGCGACTGGAACATCGCGCAGAAGTGGCTCGGAGACAACGGCCTGCGCAACAATCCGGATGAACACACCTGGGATCCCGACGCGCTCAACTGGGTGGCTGCTGACACGTATGTCGATGCCGCGAAGAAATACGTCGAAGGCTATCGCGAAGAACGCCCGGTCGTTCGCAACGGCAAGCCGACCGGACAGCGGAAGCAAATCGCAGTCAATTCAGTGGTCACCTGGACGCCCGGCGATGTCACCGTTGCCGAGAAGCGTGGCGGCATCATCTCGATCGTCTCCACTCGCGAATACAGCGCGCAGATGCCGAACGTCATCATCGGCATCGACAAATGGATGAAGGCCAACCGCTCGACGGTCGAGCACATGCTGACCGCAATCCTGAAAGGCGGCGATGCCGTCAAGGGAAACCGTCAGGCGCTCGAGCACGCTGCCAAGGTCAGCGCCGAGGTCTACAACGAGGAGACCGCCGACTACTGGCTGCGATACTTCCAGCCGGTGACCCAGCGCGACAAGCAGGGCATCGAAGTCTCCCTCGGCGGTTCGTATGTCAACAACCTCGCCGACAACCTCCTGCTTTTCGGTCTCGTGCCCGGTTCGTCCGATCTTCTCTCCGCAACGTATACAAAATTCGGAGATATTGATGTACAACAATACCCTAAACTAATTCCGAACTATCCAAGGATGGAAGATGCGCGCGACGCGTCTTATCTCAATGCTCTGATCGGAAGCTCGCCGCGGATGGCGGCAGCAGTGGAGGCTGAAAAGCCGAAATACGACGCCGCGGCCGCAAGCAGTCCCAAAGCCAGCGTTGTCGGCCGTCGTTCGTGGGCCATCGAGTTCGATACCGGGAAGGCGACCTTCACGCCGCAGGCGGAAACGACGCTCAACGATCTCTCGCGCGAGCTCCTCGTGGCCAGCGGCACGCTCATTCAGGTCCACGGCCACACCGACAGCCAGGGGAACGCCGACGCCAATCAACGTTTGTCGGAAGACCGCGCCTTTGCCGTCAAGCAGTGGCTGATGAACAAATCGTCGCTGAATTTCCCATCGGAGCGGATCTCGGTGCACGCGCACGGAGCGACCAATCCGATCGCCCCGAACTCGAGCGCTGAAGGCCGCTCAAAGAACCGTCGCGTCGAAATCGTGCTGGTCAGCGGCTAGGGTGGCGAACAGCACCGTCGCACTGCGTCCGTTTCTACCAAATCGCGCGATCTCGCCGGCGGTTTGGAAGATTCTGCTGATCGGCGAAGCTGCCATGGCCGTCGCGCTGTGGTGGCTGATGCCGTTCCGCATCATTCCGAAGCCGGCCGAAGTATTTCACGCTCTCGGCGACCTCTGGATGGAGGGGCTCGGCCGCGAGCTGATCATCAGTTTCACCTTGAATCTGGAAGCGCTCTTCTGGACGGTGGTCATTTCTCTACTTCTCGCCTATCTGACCGTCGTGCCGGCCTTCCGTCCGATCGTGGCCGCCGTGTCGAAGGGGCGTTTTCTGGGGCTGATCGGGCTGACGTTGATCTTCACGCTCACGGTCGGCGGTGGTCACAGGCTCAAGCTGTCGCTGCTAGTTTTCGGCATGACGGTCTTCTTCGTGACCTCGATGGCCTCGGTGATCGCGAATCTGCCGAAGGAAAAATTCGATCATGCCCGCACCCTCGGCATGGGTGAATGGCGCGTGGTGTGGGACGTCGTCGTCCTGGGCACGGCTGACGAGGCATTCGAAGTATTGCGGCAGAACGCCGCCATCGGCTGGATGATGCTGACGATGGTCGAAGGCATATCGCGCGCCGAAGGAGGCGTGGGCGCGATGCTGCTCAATCAAAACAAACACTTCCACATCGCGGAAGTGTTCGCGATCCAGATCGTGATTCTGGTCGTCGGAATCCTGCAGGACTACGCCATCGGCGGGCTGCGGCGTGTGATCTGCCCGTACTCCGAGCTGACTCTGGAGCGGCGATGAAGTCCGCGTCGCGCGAATTCAGTCTCGGAAAAACGCTGCTGAAAGTCAGCGGCGTCAATCATCGCTATGCCGACCAGGTCGTGCTGCGCGATGTCAATTTCGAGATTCGCGACGTGATTCGCCCCGACGCGATCACCGGCCAGGTCGTCGCGCTCCTCGGCCCGTCGGGGATGGGAAAATCAACGCTGTTCCGTATTCTGGCGGGTTTGCAGGAACCGACCAGCGGCAGCGTCGAGGTGGGAGTGCAATTGCAGCCCGTCGAAGCCGGCATGGTCGGCGTCGTCTTTCAGAACTATCAACTCTTCGAGCACCGCACCGTCCTCGGAAACCTGGTGATCGCGGCGCGACACTCCTGCCGAACGCGCAAGGCAGCCATCGACCGCTCGCGTCAGATGTTGCTACGGTTCGGATTGGATCCATTCGCCGATCGCTATCCGGTGCAACTTTCCGGTGGTCAGCGCCAACGCGTCGCGATCGCGCAACAGTTCGTCTGCAGTCAGCATTTTCTGCTGATGGACGAGCCGTTCTCGGGACTCGATCCATTGGCCCTCGAAAGCGTGAGCGAACTGATCACCGAAGTCGCAAATCTCGATGAACTGAATACAATCATCGTCGTGACGCACAACATCGAAGCTGCTCTGCAGGTGGCCGATACCGTTCTGATCATGGGACGCGATCGCGACGCCAGCGGCCAACCGGTCAGCGGCGCACGGATTCAGGAAAAGCTCGATCTCATCTCGGCCGGCCTGGCGTGGCGGAAGGGTCTGAATAGCGAGCCCGAATTCGTGGAGGTCGAACGCACCATCCGCGAACGCTTCCGGACGCTATGACGCCGTGGCCGTGATTGCGACTCTCCTCATCGCGACGGCCGTGTTAGTAGTTTGAAAAGTGGCGATCTCCTGGAGTTGCGAGACCACGCGAAACGGTAGAGCAACGGTTTCTCGATCATCAGTAAAACATGGCTGAAAAATTCGACGTCGTGGTGATTGGCGGCGGCACCGCCGGTCTCGTGACCGCATCGGGCTCCGCGCGTCTCGGACGCCGTGTCGCCCTCATCGAACGCGAAGCACTCGGCGGCGACTGCCTGTGGACCGGTTGCGTGCCGACGAAAGCGCTGGTGGCCTCGGCAAGACTCGCGCA
>QHVX01000127.1 GCA_003222375.1 Acidobacteriota bacterium | reverse complement strand
GCGGCGGTCAAACGCGCGCGCGAGAATCCCACCGCGTCGCGGCAGACATTCGAAGTCCTCGACAAAGAGCGCGATCTGATCGACAAGGCCAGGCAGCAGGGTGCGACCGCCGACTTTCCGTCGCTGAAGCGCGAGATGATGAAGCAGAATCACTTCCTGATGCAGATCCTGTTCACCGAACTGGATGATGTGCGCAAAGATCGTCAGATGTTCAGCGATCTGCAGGCGCGGCTTTCATCGATGACCAACGACATCGACAACGCCCTCGGCGAAGCACTTGGTGCTACATTTGATTACTTTCGTGCTGGAGGACAGTGATGCGAGGAACAAAGTCTCTGTTGGCTTCACTCGCACTTGTGGCGCTGACGCGGTGCATGCCGGCTACGGCGGCCGCATCCACCAAAGCCAGCGCGTCGGACACGATCAGTTGCACCGGCAACACGCTGCGGTCGATGGGCTACGACGTGATGGCCGCCGATGAGCGCAACCTGTTCGTTCAGGCGCAACGCTTGAAACACGCCACAAACCCGCGAAGCGGCGCGATGGATGCCGACCGAATCACGGTCTTCCTCGACGAAAACAGCTTTCGAGTGATTGGCGAAACCGTCGGCAGCGCGTCCGCGATTCGGCGGCCGATAATGGGGCGCAGGATCGGTGGCATGGTCGCCGCGCCGTACCGCGACCTCGGCATGGTCCGCAAGTGGACCTCGCGCGAAGTGGCCGCCGACACTCAGGCGCTCGCGCGGACCTGCGGTGAGTAGCTCATCGAGAGTTGTCAGGTTGTCGGGTTGTCGAGTTGTCTGACAACCTGACAACTGGACAACACGACAACTTCTAGGTCGAGACCGTAGTCACGTCCGCTTCGCGGGGCGAAGGCGAATGCGCAAGTATCAGACCGACGCCGAGGGTCGTCAGACTTCCGATGACGGCGAACCACGGCCACGCGACAAGGTTCAGCAGCCAGACGGTGGTGACGGCCACGATGCCGGCGATCATTCCGGCGAAAGCCGCCGTCGATCCTTCGCGCTGCATCGCGGACAGCAGAAACACCCCCAGAATCGGGCCATTGATGAGCGACGCGACCCCGAGAGCAGTGTTGACCGCCGAGCTCGTCGTACCAATCAGCGTCAACGCAACGGTGATCTGCGCGATGCCGGCGATGACGGTCAGCAGTCGCGATACGCGAAGGTAGTGCGCATCGCTGCGGTCGCGCACCAGCGGCTGATAGAGATCGGTAACCGCCGTCGCAGCGATCGAATTGACGGACGGCGACGTCGCGGCCGCGAGCACGGCCGCGATGATCAGGCCCGAGAGTCCGCTCGGAACGTGATTGATGATGAAGTCGGGGAACACCTGGTCGTTGCTCGTGAACGCGACCGGGCGCAAGTCGGGACGGTAGTACGCGAAGAGCAAAGCGCCGATGAAAAGAAATCCGATGAACTGCACAAGGATCACGACGCCCGATGACAGAAGAGCGATTTGCGCCTTGCGCGAGCTGGTGGTGCACAAATATCGCTGCACCATGTACTGATCGGTTCCGTGAGTGCTCATGTTGAGGAAGCATCCCCCGATCACACCCGCCCAGAACGTGTAGGGCCGTTTCAGGTCGAAGGCGAAATCGAAGACGCGGAACTTGTGCGCCTGATCGCCGATCGCGACCGCGCCGTGAAAACCGCCGGGGATGGCGTGAATCAGCAGCGTGGCCGCCGCGATCGCTCCAATGATGTACACGCCCACATGCAACACCTCGGTCCACACCACGGCCTCCATCCCGCCTGCCGCCGTGAAGAGCAGCATGACGCCGCCGATGATCGCGATCGAGACCGCCGTGGCGGCCGGCGTCGCGACGCCTGGAAAAAATGAGCGCCAGACCGTGGCCATGACCACCGAGGTCAGAAGAAGGCGCACGCCGTCGGCGATCGTCCGCATCACGATGAACAGCGATGCCGCCAGACTCTTCACCTGCGGACCGAACTTGCTTCGCAGGAGCTCGTAGATGGTCAGCAGACTTTTTCGAAAGTACGCAGGAATGAACAGAATGCAGATGACGATGCGGCCTAACAGGTAGCCGAGGACGAGTTGCAGAAAGGTGAAATTGCCGCCGCGCGCGAATGCTACGCCGGGGATCGAGACAAAGGTGATCGCTGAGGTTTCTGTCGCGACGATCGATCCCGAAATCGCCCACCAGGGAAGATGCCGCCCGGCGAGAAAGTAGTGGCGCGTTGTTTTCTGGCGCTTACGGCACCAGAAGCCGATCGCGAGGATCGCGGCAAGATAGGCGGCGATGATGAAGAGATCGAGATTACTCAAGGCAGAAGGCAGAAGTCAGAAGGCAGAAGGAAAGCGAGAAGTCCTGCTTACTTCTGCCTGCTGCTTTCTGCCTTCTGCCTTTCAATGCTCGTTGTGATTTATGCGGTGCGTCGACAGAACGGCGATCATCTCGCGCAAGCGTTCCTGCGATTGCCGGTCAGCCGCCAGCACGCGCAGGCCGGTCTGCAATGTCGGCGATTGATCGAAGTCTTTGATCGGGTCCTCGACCGTGTGCACGATCTCGCAGTCGACGCTGATCGGGCCGAACTCCGACTGAAACATCACCCGGCAGGTCGCGCCGGCTTGCGGGAGCTGGTTCTGGTGCAGAACGCGAAGGCCGGCGATCGACGCATCGACAACCTGCACGGGCGTAGCGCCCGCGAAGGCGCGGATTGGCTGCACGAGCAGTACTCGATGAAAGCGCCGCCGTTCCGATTGAAGCATGGGGAACGGTTAGTTTAACACGTCAATGTGGGCTCGTTTCCGCCTGGAACTCCTTCCATCTTTGCATCAGCGCATCGAAAGCCTTTTGGCGCTGGTCCACCAGCGCCACAACCTGAGCCGGCGGAGTGACATCCGACTGTTGCAGCAGTGAAAGTGTCGTTCGCAACGAACCGAGGACGCTGTTGAACGTGTCGGCTTGCGCTCCGCTGGGGGGTGGACCAAAGTCTTCCGTCTCCGCCCCTTCGAGCGCTCCTCCTTTCGCGGCCAGCGGCGTTCCCGTGATTCGCGCGCGAATTCCGCGAAGCTGCTCGAGCGCCGTGGAGCCGGCGACGATGTCGTCGTAGATCTGCTTCGACAGCGTGAATTGCTGCTGCAATCCTTCCGGAGACGTCGTCACGCGCGGGTCCATCTTCACCACCAGCGGCTGCGAAATCGATTTGCCGTTAGCAGTCAGCTTGATTGTGTACGTTCCCGGCATGACTGAGGGCGACGTCGGAGATGGCGCGGTGTTGAACGGGACCGCCGAGATCGGATAGCTGACGCGGGTTCCCGGCGCCGGCGTGTAGTGAAGATCCCACACGAAGCGGTGCATTCCGGCGGCAGCGGAGAGAATTTGCGGTGGCCGGATCCAGTACCAGGGCACCTGTCCGGTGTCTTTCGGCGGCTCCGCGGCGTCGGCGCTCGAAAAGCGCCTAACAAGATTGTTCGCCGAATCGAGGATTTCGAGAGTGAGATCCTTCGCTCCGCTCAGGATGACGTAGTCGATGATCGCGCCGTCCGGCGGATTCTGTCCCGCCGGTTCGTCTGGCGGGAGCGGCGTGTCGGTCCACTTGCTCCAGCGGAAGCGCCACGCTTGCGCCGGTTTGAAAAGGGAGACATCACCGGAGATGTTTTGCCGGAGCGGCTCGAGGTCGTCGAGGATCCAGAATCCTCGACCATGGGTCGCGGCGATGAGATCGTCATCGTGGATCGTGAGATCGCGGATCGATGACGCCGGCATGTTGAGACGCAGCGATTGCCAGTGATCGCCGTCGTCGAACGAGACGTAGACCGCTTGTTCGCTTCCTGCGAAAAGAAGTCCGCGCTTTTTCGGATCTTCGCGGATGGCGTTGATGGTGCCGCCGGCCGGAATACCATTCGCGATTTCCATCCAGCTCTTGCCGCCGTCGCGCGTGCGAAGAATGTGTGGTCGCAGATCGTCGAGACGGAACGTGTTGATGGCTGCATAGACACTCTGCGGATCGAAATGCGAGGCCTCCATGACCGAGACTTTCGACCAGGCAGCGAGCTGCGGAGGCGTGACATCGGTCCACGCTTTTCCGCCGTCGGTCGTGACGTGGATCAATCCGTCGTCTGTGCCGGTCCAGATGCGATTGATATCGAGCGGCGACGGTGCGAGAGCGTAGATGACGCCGCGCTGCGTCACGTTGACCTTCGGTGTGTAAACGCCTACGTTCGCCGGCACGCTCCACGTCTTGCGCGTCAGGTCGGGACTGATCTCCGTCCAGCTTTGACCGCGATCGGTCGTCTTCCACAGCGTGTTGGACGCGAAGTAAAGCGTGTGCGGATCGACCGGAGAGAAGACGACCGGCTGCGTGCGTACGACGCGATAGTTCGGTCCGCGCAGCGGCCGCGGTGCGACCTGCGTGACCTGTCCGGTGCGTCGGTCGAAGCGTTCGAGTTTTCCGCCGAAGATGATGTTCGGATCGAGCGGGTCCGGCACCGCGTATCCATATTCTTCGACGCCGACCGGATGCCACTCGCGGAACGTGATCTGCCCGTCATCGCCGCGACTCGACACGCACGCCGAGCCGCTTTCCTGCTGGCCGCCGCAGACGCGATATGGGAAATCGTTGTCGGCATTGACGTGATAGAACTGCGCGCTGGGCTGGTTGTACCAGGAGCTCCACGTTTCGCCGCCGTTGAGCGTGATGATTGCGCCCTGATCCGAGGCGTTGAGGATGATTTTCGGGTCGTCGGGATTGATCCATAGCCGATGGTAATCGTCGCCGCCGGGCGCTCCGCGAAATGACGCCCACGTTTTTCCGCCGTCGGTCGACTTCCATGTGACGACGTTCGCGACATACACGACGTCCGGATTTTTTGGGTCGGCCGTCGCGGCCCCAAAGGCGATTGTCGGTGTTCATGAGCCGCCACGATTCGCCGGCGTCATCGCTTCGATAGATGCCGCCGCCCTTCGTAGCGCCGACGACCGCGTAGAGACGCCTGGTGGCGCCTTGGGAAACTTCGATGCCGATGCGGCCGAGGCCTTCGTTGGCGCCGGGAAGGCCGTTCGTCAACTGCTTCCAGTTCGCGCCGCCGTCTGTCGATTTGAAAAGCCCGCTGTTAGGCCCGGTCCATGCGCCGTTTTCCCACGGGCCCTGGCGCGCCTGCCACAGCACTGCGTAGACGGTATCGGGGTTTACTGGATCGATGGCGACGTCCATGCCGCCGGTGTTTTCGTCTTTGTACAGGACTTTCTGGAATGTGTTGCCGCCGTCTGTCGATCGAAAGATGCCGCGTTCTTCGTTCGGCCCGTACGGATGGCCTAACACGGCGACATAGACGCGATTCGTGTCGCGCGGGTCGACGGCGATCATCGGAATCTGCTGGCCGTCGCGGAGCCCGAGGTGCTGCCATGTTTTGCCGGCGTCGGAGGATTTGTAGATGCCGTCGCCGGTCGAGAGATCAGGGCGTTGCAGGCCTTCACCGCTGCCGACGTAGAGCACATTCGGATTCGAGGGCGCAACAGCGATCGCTCCGATCGATCCGGTCGGCTGCTGATCGAAAATCGGCGTCCAGATGCGGCCGGCGTCGGTGGTCTTCCACACGCCGCCGTTGTTCACGCCGATGTAGAAGACATTCGGCTGTCCGCGTACGCCGACCCCGGCGACGGTGCGTCCGCCGCGGAATGGGCCGATCATTCGCCAACGCATTTCGGCGAATTCCTTCGAATCTCGAGCGAGTGCACTACCGGCGATGAGCAGGAGCAACGCTGCGCGCTTCAACATGGGGCGAAGACTATAGCGATTTCACCCATTCGTGCAGCGTCATGCCGAAAAAATCGGTGACGCGGCCCGATCGGCGATAGCCGTGCTTTTCGTAGAAGCGCATCGCGCGCTCGAGAGGCTCGGTCGTATCGAGCGTGATTCGCCGGCATCGTCGCGCGCGCAATTCCTCCTCGGCCGCAAGCAACAGTTTCCCGGCCACGTTCTTGCCCTGCCACGCTGCGCGCACGGCCATTCCGCGAAGATGCCCTTCTTTTCGATGCGCGATGCACGCGATTGTGCCAACGACTTTGGATCCGTCCATCGCCACGAAGATCGTCATCGTTTTCAGGCGATCATCGAGAGACTTCGGAACTGTGTCGTCGTACGCGCCGGGAGTGTACCGGCTCTGGTAGGGCGCGAACGCTTCACGCATGCACGCGAGAAACTCTTTCGCGTCGCCAGCGGTTGCTCTTCGGAACGAGATTACATTTTCCATTCGAGA
>QHVX01000471.1 GCA_003222375.1 Acidobacteriota bacterium | reverse complement strand
CCGCGTCGGCGAGTGGGAAGGACAGATCGGCGCCGACGCCTATCGCGTCCGCCGGCTGGTGGCGCGGTGGCTGGAAGAGGGAGCGCTGCAGCCGGCGTAGGCACGGCGTCCCCTTCGCTGACGCTCGGGATGACGCGCACGATCATTGGTGCGCACAGAATCGCGATCCAGAATCCGCCGACGCGCGGCGCGTGGCCAACGGCAGCCGTTCGCGCATCGCGCTGATCGACTCCAATGGCGACGCGATCGTCTGGAGCCTGCACACCGACAAGGCGATGCGCCTGCACTGCGATCAATGCACGGCCTTCGATGCTGCCTTCGGCGATCGCGCCGTCGGCGTCTTGCGGATGCACGGCGTGCGGATGGAAGTCGCGGTGTATCCGGCCGACGCAATCGAGTAGGTGAGAGATCCTTCGCTTCGCTCAGGATGACGATGTCCGAGTTGCAACCCACGATATACTCCCGCAAAGTCCAAATCGAAAGGAGTACGCATGCAGAAGCTCCGCTGTGTCGTGCTACTCACATTCTTCTTCGCGATTCCCATTGTGGCCCAGACCGTTCGCGGCCGCGTCACGCTGCAGGGTGAAAGCACTGCGCTTCCGGGCGTCACCGTCTCGATTGACGAGATGGGGTTGACGACGGTCACCGATGCCGATGGAAGGTATTCGCTGACGTTGCCGGCGAGCCGCCGCGGCCAGGCAAAGATCACCGCATCGCTGCAGGGCTTCACGACGCGTTCCGCGACGATCGATACCAGCGGCAACGTTACACAGGACTTCGTGCTGCGCCCATCTTTCGGCCAGGAGATCACGGTCGGTTCGCGCGCCATCAACGCCGAGCAGGAGAAAGCAGTGCCGATCGACGTCATCCCGCGCGAGCAGATCGAGATTTCTCCCTCCAGCGAAACGAATCAGATCATCGAGAAGGTCGCGGCGTAGCCGATGGCACCGACAGCGTTCGTCCGGCCACGCTCCGCGGACTCGGTCCCGACCAGGTCCTGGTCATGGTCAACGGCAAGCGGCGTCACGCGAGCGCGCTCGTCAATGTCAACAACACGGTCGGGCGCAGCTCGCAAGGCGTCGATCTCAACACCATTCCCGCTTCGGCCATCGACAGCGTCGAAATTCTTCGCGACGGAGCGGCAGCGCAATACGGATCGGATGCCATCGCCGGCGTCCTGAACCTCGTTCTCAAGTCCGATGCCGCGCCGCTGAAGGTGGAGGTCAAAGGCGGATCGACCACCCACTCCGACGGCCAGATGCTGGACGCCAACATCAGCGGCGGCTGGAAGATCGCGCGCGGCGCGATGTTCGGCACCGTCGAGTATCGCGATCGCTATCCGACCAACCGCGCGCTCAACGATCCCCGCGATCAGATCAAGCTCGGCGACGCCGGAAACAATCCGGTTCCGCAACCCAACACGCATTGGGGCGACTCCTACGAGCGCGACATCCTCGGCCTCGTCAACCTCAACGTTCCGATCAGCGACGACGGCAAGCAGATCGTCTACGGCTTCGGCAGCTACGACCTTCGTCACGGTTCGCATGGCGGAAACTACCGGCGCGCCATCGATCCGACCGACTGGCCGGATTGGCCGCAGATCTATCCCCTCGGGTTCCTTCCGCTGATCGAACCGCGCATTTCGGATGAGGCGTTGAACGCCGGCATTCGTGGCGAGCTCGCAAAATGGTTTTACGACGCCAGCGCCGGCTACGGCCGCAACCGATTCAATTTCTACGTCACGCACTCCCTCAATGTCTCGCTCGGTCCTAACATCCCCCCAAATCAGACTTCGTTCTATGCCGGCTCTCTTGGTGACCGGCAATACACCGCCAACCTCGACATTTCAAAAGGATTCAACATCGGGCTGGCGGGGCCGATCAATTTCGCGGCCGGCGCTGAATATCGCCGTGAGGGTTATCAGGTCGTCGCAGGCGAGCCGGCGTCTTACATCGACGGCGGCTCACTCAATCAATTCGGCACAGCGCGCGGCACGCCGGGATCGCAGGTGTTCCCGGGATTTCGTCCGGACAATGCCGTCGATGTGACGCGCAACAGCAAGGCAGTCTACATCGACACGGAAGGCGACGTTCTGCAGCAACTGCGCGTCGGCATCGCGGGTC
>QHVX01000143.1:11437-17098 GCA_003222375.1 Acidobacteriota bacterium | reverse complement strand
GCGGGAGCGACGTTCCCGTATCCGATCTACTCGAAATGGTTCAGCCAGTACAACAAGCTGCATCCGAACGTCGAGATCAACTATCAGTCGATCGGTTCCGGCGGCGGAATTCGTCAATTCACCGCTCGGACCGTCTTCTTCGGCGCGACCGACGGCCCGATGACCAACGATCAAATCTTCGCCGCCGGCGCGCCGATCCTCCATCTGCCGACAGTGTTAGGCGGCGATGTGCCGGTATACAACCTGCCTGGAAACCCCGATCTTCGATTCACCGGGCCTGTGCTGGCCGACATCTTCCTGGGCAAGATCACGAAGTGGAACGATGCCGCAATCCGCAGCATCAATCCGGGCGTAAGTCTGACCAACGACGACGGCCCGGTTCAGAACGCCGCCGGCGAGTTCGTTCGAGCGTCGACCGCCCCCCTTCCATCAGAGGTCGTGACGCTGGAGATGCAGGCCCTCGGCCGCATCCGAACGTAGGGAGCCGCCATGCGCAAATTCGTTTTTCTTCTGCTCGCCTTCGTCGCATGCAACAAGAGCGAAGCGCCGCAATCGACAACGCCCGCTCCGGCTGGTCAAAAGATCACGATCAACGGCGCCGGGGCGACCTTTCCCTATCCGATCTATTCGAAGTGGTTCGCGGAATACAACAAGCTGCACCCTGACGTAGAGATCAATTACCAGTCGATCGGTTCCGGCGGCGGTATCAAGCAGTTGAGTGCCCAGACGGTGTTTTTCGGCGCGACCGACGGTCCGATGACCGACGAGCAGTTGAAGTCGGCGCCCGCACCCATCCTGCATTTCCCGACTGTGTCAGGCGCAGTCGAACTCAAATTCAGCGGACCGCTGCTCGCCGACATTTTCCTCGGCAAAGTGAAGAAGTGGATCGACCCTGCGATCGCGAAGTCGAATCCCGGCGTGGCGCAGCCGAACACCGACGTCACGATCGTCCATCGCTCCGACGGATCGGGAACCAGCTACATCTGGTGCGATTTTCTGTCGAAAGTTTCGCCGGAGTTCAAGCAGAAGGTCGGCGTGTCGACCTCGGTGAGATGGCCGGTCGGCGTGGGCGGGAAAGGAAACGAGGGCGTCTCCGGGCTGGTGAAGGCGACGCCGGGCGCGATCGGCTACGTCGAGCTCATTTACGCGTCGCAAAACAACATTCCGTACGGCTCCGTGCAGAACGCGGCCGGTAACTTCGTTCGCGCATCACTCGATTCAGTCACCGCAGCAGCGGCCGCGTCGGCGATGCCCGCCGATTTTCGAGTGTCGATTGCCAACGCGCAGGGAAATGACGCGTACCCGATTTCGTCGTTCACGTGGATCCTGATGTATCAGAACCCGACTGACAAACAGCGCGCCCGGATCATGGTCGATTTCATGAAGTGGGCGCTCACCGATGGGCAGAAAGATGCGGCGCCCCTCGGATACGCGCCGCTGCCGAAACCGGTGGTCGATCTCGAGATGCAGGCGCTGCAGAAGATCCAGCCCTGATGCGCCGATCAGCGGACGATCGCGTTTTCAGAATCACGACCGGCATGTTCGCGGCCATCGTGTTGCTGCTGGTCATTGGTATCGGCTTCGAGCTGTGGCGGCAGTCGATGCTCTCGATCGACAAGTTCGGCTTCAGATTCTGGACGGGCCGCGTCTGGGATCCGGTGTCGGGCGAGTTCGGCGCGCTGCCATTCATCTGGGGCACGCTCTACTCGTCGTTCCTGGCGTTACTGTTGTCGACGCCGATCGCGCTCGGCATCGCGATTTACATCTCCGAGCTCTCGCCAGGCATGCTGCGACAACCGCTTGCGTACTTGACCGAGCTCCTGGCAGCGATTCCGTCGATCGTCTACGGATTGTGGGGCGTCTTCGTGCTGACGCCCATCGTGCGAAAGCTCGAGCTGCTGTTGCCGGAGTCGCTGCGCAGGACGCCGTTCTTTTCCGGACCGCCGCTGGGAGTGGGAATGGGAATGGCCGCAATCATCCTCTCGATCATGGTCATACCGTTCACGTCATCTGTCGCGCGCGAGATTCTGAAGAATGTTCCGATCGCGCAGCGCGAAGCAGCATACGCGTTAGGCGCGACGCGGTGGGAAGCGATCAAGGTCGCGATCGGATTCGGGAAGACGGGAATCATCGGCGCGATCATGCTCGGGCTCGGCCGCGCGCTCGGCGAAACGATGGCGGTCACGATGGTGATCGGCAACAACCCGCAGATCTCGCCCTCCCTCTACGCGCCGCAGTACACGATGGCCGCGGTGATCGCGAACGAATTTACCGAGGCGGCCGACGATCTGTACTTGCACGCGCTGATCGAGATCGGATTGTTGCTATTTATCATCACTATTTTTGTGAATTTCATCTCCCGATTTTTCATCTGGACTACGAAACAGCGCATGGAACGGCCGGCATGAGCAAGGCGTGGCGTCGCAAGATCATCTCGGCGATTGCGGAGGGTTTCTGCGCCATTGCGGTTCTGCTCGCACTCATTCCGCTCGCCATGATCCTGTTCTACGTGGTCAAGCAAGGCTTCACTTCGCTCAACTGGGCTTTCTTCACCCAGATGCCGAAGCCGGTGGGTGAGGCGGGCGGGGGGATGGCCAATGCCATCGTCGGCACGCTGATCCTGATCGCGATCGCGGCGCTGCTTGCGGTCCCGATCGGATGCATCTGCGGCATTCACCTGGCGGAGTATCCGACCTCGAAGTTTTCATCGATCGTTCGCTTCGCGGCCGACGTGCTGAATGGCGTGCCGTCCATTGTCGTCGGCATGTTCGCCTACATCATTGCGGTGCTTCCCGTGAAGCGTTTCAGTGCATTCGCCGGCGGCCTTGCTCTCGCCGTTTTGATGCTGCCGACCGTGGTCCGCACAACCGAAGAGTTGCTGCGTCTCGTCCCCGCTGGGTTGCGCGAAGGTGCGCTGGCGCTCGGCGCCACGCGCACCAGCGCCGTCTTCACCGTGATCGTTCCGGCGGCACTTCCCGGGATCCTGACCGGCGTGCTCGTCGCTCTCGCCCGGGTTGCGGGCGAGACTGCGCCGTTGCTCTTCACTGCCTTCGGCAACCGATTCTGGTCCATCAGTCTCAGGCAGCCGATCGCATCGCTCACGCAGCAGGTCTACCTGTACGCGAATTCGGCGTATGACGACTGGCATCGCCAGGCATGGGCCGGCGCGTTTTTGCTGGTGATGATCATTTTGACGTTGTCGATCATCGCGCGTCTCTCGGTGCGCCGCCTTGAAAGGATGAACAGGCCATAATGCTCACAGCAATAGACATGGAGCGATTCAACGCAGCACTGGCGCCGTCGGCCGCCGCGCTCGAAAGCATGAACGCCAAGATCAGCGTTCGCGACTTCGATTTTTTCTATGGCTCCGCGAAAGTGCTTCACGGAATCACGCTCGACATCCCCGACCGTCAGGTCACCGCGCTCATCGGTCCGTCGGGTTGCGGCAAATCGACGTTCATTCGGTCGATCAATCGCATGAACGACATCATTCCGAACGCGCGCGCGAAGGGGACGATCTCGATCGATGGCCGCGCCATCTACAGCTCGGACACCGATGTCGTGTCGCTCCGCCGCCGCGTCGGAATGGTCTTTCAGAGATCGAATCCTTTCCCGAAGTCGATCTACGACAACATTGCGTACGGCCTGCGGATCGGCGGCATGCGGAACAGGCGCGAGCTCAACAACGTCGTCGAAAGATCGCTGATCCGCGCGGCGTTGTGGGACGAAGTGAAAGACCGGCTGAACGAAAGCGCGTTCGCGCTCTCGGGCGGCCAGCAGCAGCGCCTGTGCATCGCGCGCGCACTGGCAGTCGATCCGGAAGTGCTGTTGATGGATGAGCCGGCGTCGGCGCTCGATCCGATCGCGACCACCAAAATCGAGGAATTGATCTGGGACCTCAAGGTCAATTACACGATCGTCATCGTGACGCACAACATGCAGCAGGCCGCCCGCGTCTCGGATCGCACGGCGTTCTTCATGTTAGGCCGCCTGGTCGAATATGCCGACACCAAGACGATCTTCATGAACCCGAAAGAGAAGATGACTGAAGATTACGTGACGGGAAGATTCGGATAGGACGATGCAGAGACATTTCGATCGCGATATCGAAGATCTCAAGGATCTTCTTCTCCGGATGGGCGCGATGGTCGAGGATGCGATCACGCAATCGATTCGCGCGCTTCTCGAGCGCGACACACCGCTCGCCGAGGAGGTCATCGGCAACGACAGCCGCATCGATCAGATGGAGCTGGAGATCGATCGCCTTACGCTGGAGCTCATCGCGAAGATGCAGCCGGCCGCCGTCGATCTGCGCTTTGTGGCCGCCATCATGAAGATCACGCCCGAGCTGGAACGCATCGCCGATCTGGCCCAGGACGTTTGCGAGCGCGTCATCGAGCTCAATCGCGAGCCGCCACTCAAACCGATGGTGGCGATTCCGCATCTCGCGCAGGACGCGCAGACGATGGTCCGCCAGGCGCTGGACGCCTTCGTGCGTGGCGACGCAACGCTGGCACGGCAGGTCATCAAGCAGGACGACGTCGTCGATCAGCAAACGGAACAATCGTTTCGCGAGCTGCTGACCTACATGCTGGAAGACCCGCGGAACATCTCGCGCGCGATCCGGCTGACATTCATCGGAAAGTATTTCGAGCGCATGGCCGACGGCGCGACCAACATCTGCGAAATGGTCGTCTATCTCGTGGAAGGGAAGATGATCAAGCACACTCCGGTGACCCAGAATCCATGAAGCGGATCGCGCTGATCGAAGATGATTCCGACATCGCATTCACGATCCGGCTCAATCTCGAGCGCGAAGGCTACTCCGTCACGCATTTCACGAGCGGGAACGACGCGATGGTCGCGGTGCAACGCGGCGGATTCGACTTTGTCATCCTCGATCTGAACCTTCCCGACCTCGATGGACTGACGATCTGCCGCGAGCTGCGTCGCGATCCGAACACCTCCTCGCTCCCCATTCTGATGTTGACCGCGCGCGGATCGGAACGCGACCGCATCACCGGGCTCGAGCTCGGGGCCGACGACTATCTGACCAAGCCGTTCAGCGTTCGCGAGCTCCTCGCGCGTGTGGCCGCGATCTGGCGACGCGTGCGCGTTCCGGCGCAGGAGACCGGCATTTATCAGGACCGCGAGCTGAAGATCGACGAGAAATCGCTTCGCGTGTACCGTCATGGCGAAGAGATCAAGCTCGCGAAAAAGGAATTCGAGTTGCTGTGGCTGCTCGTGCGCAATCGGTCGGCAGTCATCTCGCGCGATCGGATTTTGTCCGAGGTCTGGCACATGTCGGATGAAGTGGAGACGCGTACCGTGGATGCCCACATCCGAAATCTGCGCAAGAAAATCGGTCCGCAACGGATCGCAACGGTCGTCGGCTTCGGTTATCGATACGATCCGCCTCAAGAATGATCATCGCGGTGGTAGCCCTCGTGATTCTGGTGCTGGGCGGTTGGTTCGCGGCGCAGCGGATTCGTACGCTGCAATCGCAGCTCGAGACTGACGCGCGCGAGCGCGGCAGGCTCGTCTCGCAGCTGGAGGCGCTGCATTGGCAACGCATCGCGCACCTCCAGATGCTCGACGGACTCGGCGAGGCTGTTCTTGCGCTCAACAGCGATCGTCGCATCATCATCGCGAACCGCCGGT
>QHVX01000143.1:5710-11289 GCA_003222375.1 Acidobacteriota bacterium | reverse complement strand
GTTGTTCATCGACATCACCAAGACCGAGCGCCTGGAGCAAATTCGTCGCAATTTCATTTCCGACTTTTCCCATGAGGTACGCACGCCGCTGGCCGGTCTGCGCTCGGCGGTCGAAACGTTCGACGCCAATGCCGGACGGCTTTCCTCCGAGGACGATCAGCAACTGCGGCGCATCATGTCGCGGCAGCTTCGCCGGCTCGAACGTCTCGTCGAAGATCTCTCCGAGCTGAGCCGCATCGAGGCCGGCGATGTCGCGCTCGAGTTTCGCAGCATCGATCTACGCCGGATGCTCGATGATCTCTGCGAAGACTTCGCCGATCAGGCCGCGCATCATCGAGTGCGATTCGCCGTCGAGGGCAATTCCGTCGTCTGCGGCGACGTCTTGCGGCTGCAACAGGCTTTTTCGAATCTGCTCGACAATGCGATCAAGTACGGCGCCGATGACGGCCAGGTCGAGGTCAAGGTGATCGACGAACCGGATGCCGGAGTGGTTCGCATCGCCGATCACGGCGATGGAATCCCCGAATCGGAGCGCTCGAAGATTTTTCGGCGTTTCTATCGCATCGACAAAAGCCGTTCGCAGGAGATCCCCGGTACGGGCCTCGGCCTCGCGATCACGAAGCATCTCGTCCTCCAGCACGGCGGCACGATCGACGTCGAGAGCGAGCCTGGGAAGGGCGCAACGTTCATCGTTCGGCTTCCAAAGCGTATTGCCAATCCCGCTCCGCCTGCCGAAGCGTCGCGTTGAGCTCTTCCGGAACGAAGAAGCGGTCGTCGATCAGCTTCATCGCCGCTTCGGTGTAACGACCGAGGTATTCGGCCTCGTCACGATACAACTCGAGGATGCGGCTCTTCGCGAACGGAATGTACGAACCGGTAAAACTCTGGCGCGCCTCAGGAAATCCGACCGACGGATCGCGCAGATTCCATCCGGTGTAGGCCGCCAGTGGAACCGTCACACGCGGTCCGCGAATGCCGGAGATCTCGTTTCCGTCGGCGCCGACTTGCGGCACGAGCGTCGGATAAGTGCCCAGGACTTTGGGCGGCTCGGTGGTCAGATCGAGTTTGTACGGCTCGTACTGCGTGGCGGGAGACTTGATCGAGCGCACGAGAGTGCCGTCGCTGATGTGCGGATACTGACTGGGCGGCGGCTCAGTGCCGTTGCGCACCCAGGCGTCGAGCGCGTCGAACAGTGCGTGCAACGGCGTCCAGTAGTTGCTTGGATTATCGAGATTCTGTCCCTCACGCTTCTGTGGCGGGAAGGGACCCGGGACGTGTGCGATGCCGGCGAGAAAGTAGATACGCGATGTGTCGGGAATCTGCATGTCGCGCGCACCGTCCGGTGTCGTGTGGCACAGCGATTCACCTCTTGACCAATATTCATATGATGTATTTGTGTAAAATATTTTCGGTACTACTTTCTCGGCGACCGCGCGGTCGAGGAGTCCTTCGCTCCGGCCGCTGAGCGGGTCCGTCGTCGGCAGATCGGCGAACGGGAAGAGGTCGACGCGATAAAACAACGGAGACAACGGTTGTGCATCGCGTGACGGCTGTGCGAATCGATGATTGAAATTCCCGCGGCCCGCGCCCGCGACATGCGCGTCGATGGCGTCAAAGACCTGCCGTCCCTGCTCGTCGGCGTTGAATCCCTCGTAGATGAAATGGCGCAAAAGGCGTCCGCTCTGCGAAATGCCGAATCCGTAGGCGCGTTTCGACGCCGTCACGGCTTTTGGATCGTATTTGCTGTACGCCACGAAATCGCGAACGGCCGCCAGACCACATCCGACGATCGCTGGATCTTTCGCGGTGTAGATGACTTCGTAGATTTTTCCGGGAACGAATCCGCCGTCGAGATGCACCTCGGTCGGACTCGTGAACCACCAGTGGCCGCGCGGTATCGTTAAACGCCGCGCGGTCGGTGCGTCGCGCTCCGTGAGAGTCCCTTCCATCGTCGCAGCGGGATAACCGGTGCCGCCGATCGCACCGCCGATCACGTGGCCGACGGTATGCACCTCGACTTTTTTCGATACCACGAAATCGGATCGCACCTTTCCGGTGATTCCTGGCGCCACCGGCGCGTAGAGCCGCACGCGGTTCGGTTCCGGCCTGACATCGAATTGCCATCCGATCCAGGCAACGGTGTAGCCGCGGTCGAATAGAAAGCGATCGCGGATGTCCGCTTCGGTCGCCGGGTCGAGGTTGGCGAGGAACGCCTTGCCGCCGCGATTCGAGATTTCGACGAACAGCGTGTCGTTGCGATTCGACTTCGGGCGAATGACGTACAGATCGGCCGAGAACTCGACCGCGCCGGCGGCGTTGCGGGGAGCCTTGTCGAGGTCCGCGATGATCGTGTTGTGCAGATTCTTCGGATCGACCGCGAAGTAAACCTTCCCGACCAGTTTTTCGAAGTGGGGCCCGAGGTCGGTGCGGATGACGTCGACGTGATCGACACGGGCGAGCAGCGGTGTCGCGACGAGAAAAATCAGAAGAGCGCGGCGCATCCGCGCAGTCTACATTCCCCCCGCCGCCAGCGCATGCGCGCGCACCGGAAGATAGATCGACTCGCCGCGGCGAAGATGCGCCTTCGCGCTGAGGCCGTTCATCGCGAGAATCGTCTTGCGCGCGACGCCGAGCGAGCGCGCCAGCCTGGTGATCGTGTCGCCTTTTCGCACTCGGTATGCACAGACCGAGACGATCCGATCGTCGTTCTTCAACGTCGCTGCGCGTGCCTCGATGGTGGGGCCGGCAGCGGTCGGAATGACGATTCGTGTTTTTCCCGGCGGAACGATGCCGTGCCGCAGCGCCGGGTTCAGATCGCGCAGCAGCCCTTCATCGATGTTCGCGGTTTGCGCAATGAATCGCAGCGACAGCGGACCATCGACTTCGACGTGTTTGACCTCGTCGTTGACCGGATCGGCCATGCGGAAACCGTACGACGCGGCGTCGTTGGCAATGAGGATCGCGGCAAAAAATGTCGGAACGTAGCCTCGCGTCTCGTGCGGGATCGCGGACAGTTCCATCAGACGCCAGAAGGTCGTCGATCCCGTTTCATCGAGCGCGCGATGAATGCGCGTCGATCCGGCGTTGTAGGCCGCCAGCGCCAGCGGCCAGTCGTGAAATTCGCGATAGAGATCCTGGAGATAGGCGGCCGCCGCGCGCGTAGAACGATCGGGATCGGCACGTTCGTCGACCCACCAGTCGACGCGCAGGCCGTATTCGCGCGCAGTCTCGGGCATGAATTGCCAGATGCCGTGCGCGCCGGCGCGCGACGTTAGGCGCGGGAGGTACGCGCTCTCGATCACCGGCAGGTAGGCGAGCGCCTTCGGCAGTTTGTACTCGTTGAGAACGCGATCGATCAGGTTTTTGTAACGCGCTGAACGCGTCAGTGACTGCTGAATGTCCGCACGCATCTCGGTCGTGAAGAGATCCAGGGCCACGCGAATCGAACGATGGTCGGGGACCGGCAGGTCGAGAAGCGTGGCAACCGCTTGACGCGGTTGTGCCGGCGCAATCGACGTGCCGATCGCCCGAATCGACAGCACGAGTTCCCGGGGCCCAGCCGGCGGCGGCGACAAGGGCCGCGTCGCGCATCCGCACAAGGCGAGTGCCAACATCGCCCATCGGGCTCTTCGCATCACGACCTCCCGCCCGCTACGAATGGATCTTGAGGTTGACCGTCAGCGATTGCGCGTCGGAAGCATCGACTTCGATCGTTTGCTCCTGATGCTGCACGACGCCTTCGCTGTTTTCAAAGGATACCGCAACACGCACCGACTTTGTTTTCGCGAGGGTGTCGGGATTCACTTTGAGCGTCACGGACTTCTGCACGTCGCGCGTTTTCAGAAGCGCGGCCAACGGTGACACTTCCTTCTTGGCCTGCCTCGGCGTCGTCTGCGTCGCGCGCTTTCGGAGCGCTTCCAGCTCCGCCATGATGTCGACCGACGACCGCACTTTGACATGCTTGACCTTCGGTTCTTTGAGCGTCTTGTCGGTCTGGCTGAAATCGATTTCAGGCTCGGGGGTGGACGGCGGCGCGGGGGAGGCGACCGGAACATCGGAGATGATGTGCGCGTCGACGTCGGCGGTTTTCGCGAGCGTGCTGTCCGAGAAGGCCTGCCGCGCCGGCGTCGTGTGAGCGATTTCTTCCGACCGCTCCGTCTCCTCGACGTCCTCGGCTTCGATTGCAACCGTGCCCATTGCCGCCATCGGCGCCGTGGTCGCCGGAGGCTGCTTGACGCGGAATGTCGCGACCTGCGCTGCCACTCGCGGTCCGGTCTTGGCGTCGTCACCTGTCATCCGGCTGCGCAGAGTTCGCAGCGTCAGCTTCGAGATCAGCTTCAGCGTTTCGAAAACGCCGACGCCGGTGGCTGCGATCGATTCGATGTTGTCGTATTTTCGATCGGGGTCGATCCTGGCCAGCATGTCGTCTTTGGAAGCGACATTGGGGAGATCGCGCTTGTTGAGTTGTACGACCAGCGGAATGTCATCGATCTTCAGGCCGATCTCGCCGAGGTTTTCGCGGAGGTTGTGGAAGCTTTCGACGTTGGCATCCTGCATCGCCACCTGCGAATCGGCGACGAAAACGAGTCCGTCGACGCCTTTGAGCACCAGCTTGCGCGTCGTGTTGTAGAAAACCTGCCCCGGGATCGTGTAGAGCTGCAGGCGCGTCCTGAATCCGCCGATCACTCCGACGTCGATCGGCAGCAGATCGAAGAAAAGTGTGCGATCGGTCTCCGTTTCGAGGCTGACCATCTCGCCGCGGCTCTGCGGCGAGGTCTTGGCGTAGATGTAATGGAGATTCGTGGTCTTGCCGCAAAGGCCGGGACCGTAATAGACGATCTTGGCGGCCATCTGCATCGTGGCGTAATTAAAGAAGACCATTCGTTATCCGCGTCAGAAGAAGGAGTCGATGGTAGCATCCGCTACTTCGCGGTCGCAAGAATCGGCCGGCAAGGGCCGCCAGATGCCGGCGCAGAACTTCCTCATCGCCGCGTGCGGCCGGGCCGGTGAAGCGTCGTGAATCGGCATGGACGCGCCAGTTTTGAATCGCGGAATCGGCGAGAGCGGCCAGATCCTCTCTCGCGTTTTCGATCCCGATCAGTTCCTCCGCGATGTCGAGCAGCGCGGCGACGTAATTCGATCCAAACACGGCCGCGGCGTGATAGAGCACTTTCTGCTGCGCCGTGATTTCGGCGAAACGCGCGCCGGCAGCGTCAGCGATCCGTTTGGCGATGTCGCGGTGTGCGCCTTCGAAGACCAAGAGCGCGCCTCTGAGATCTGAATCCTCGCCGACCGCCGCAAGCGCTTTCAAAGGATGCAGCGAGAACCCGCCGCGAACGCTGGTCGCGATACCGCTCGGATGAAAGAGGATCGCGTTGGTTCTCGGAATCGACGTCGCCACCTCCGCGATCGCGCGGTCGCTGACGGCGATCAGAATGAGCTCGGAATCAGCCGCCAGCTCGGCAACCGTGCGCTTTTGAGCCTTGAGCAGCGTGGAAATGGGACCGTCGGACCGCAGGGCGATCCCGCTGATGGGCCAGCCGATGCGACGCCACGTCGACCCGAACGCCCAGGCGGCC
>QHVX01000143.1:0-5677 GCA_003222375.1 Acidobacteriota bacterium | reverse complement strand
CGCTCCTCCGTCAACTTGCGGAGCGGCAGACGATTACGGCAAGGCGCTGTGCGCCTATCAGCGTCGCAATTTCGTAGAAGCTGCTACCCGACTTCAGGCCATCGTCGATCGAGGCGAGAAGGACGCGCAGACGCTGCACGCGATGTACTTCCTGGCGCGCACCGAGATGAAGCGGGGGCGCTTCGATGAAGCCTCCGGGCTGCTCGTCAGAATCTACGGCCTCGATCAATCGTTCTACGACGTATGGAACTGCGACTTCCTCCTCGGTGAGTGCAGGAAGGCGACCGGAAAGGACTGAGTGCCGCAAAGCAACTTCGAGCTTCGACGCAAGCTTCTGCAATTGGAAGCGCTGTACGACGTTGGACGGGCCTTGAACACTCTGCGTCCGGAGGGCGATCTGCTGGAGGAGCTGATGCAGCGCGCGGCCGCGGTACTCGACGCGCAACATGGATTCGTGTTCTCGCTCGACGAGAAGCTCAATGTCCAGCATCTGTACACGCTTGGCATCGATCTCCCAACGCCCTCGAACGCCATCCTCAACACGCCGCCCGTCAAGCAGGTTCTCGCGTCGCGCCAGCCGGTTTCAATCTCCGACCTCCTCGCTGCACCGATGATTGCCGGCGAGAGCTTCATCGGAATCCTCGGCGTCGGCGGCAAAGAGGAACGCGGCGAGAAACAAGGCAGCTTCGTCGAGGATGACCTTCGATTTCTCTCGTCACTCGCCGCGATCGGCGCCGCGGCAATCGACAACAGCCGCAACTATCACCGCCTTGACGTCATTCGCGAGTCGCTCGAGGACGAAAATCGCAATCTCAAGCAGCGCATGCTGCGCGACTACTCCGATCGGCTCATGATCGGTGACTCTCCGAAGATGCAGCGCGTGATCGATCTCGTCGCGCGCGTTGCCGACAGCCAGGCGAACGTGCTCATTCGAGGCGAGTCGGGAACCGGCAAGGAGATGGTCGCGCGGCTCATCCACGGCAATTCACCGCGGAAGAATGGACCCTTTGTGGCGATCAATTGCGCGGCGCTGCCCGAGACCCTGCTCGAGTCGGAGCTCTTCGGCATCGAGCGCGGCGTGGCGACCGGTGTCGAAGCGCGGCCTGGAAAATTCGAGCTGGCGCGCGGTGGGACGGTGTTTCTCGATGAAGTCGGCGACATCCCGCTCGCCCTTCAGGCGAAGCTGCTTCGAGTGCTGCAGGAGCGCGAGATCGAGAAGCTCGGCGGCCGCCGCCGCATCCCGATCGATGTGCGGATCCTTTCCGCGACCCATCGTTCGCTCGAAGAGATGATCGAGCGCAACGAATTTCGTCAGGATCTCTACTATCGATTGAAGGTCGTCGAGATCATGCTTCCGCCGCTGCGCGAGCGCAAAGAAGACATTCCGAAGCTCGTGCGCTTCTTTCTCGACAAGTACGGCAAGCGCGAAGGACTGCGCGACGTGCGCATCTCGCAGGATGCGCTTCAGAAGTTGATGCGTTATCCGTTCCCCGGCAATGTGCGCGAGCTCGAAAATCTCATCGAGGGGGCGCTCGCACTGACAACCGATCCGGTGATCGATTCCGGCGATCTGCTTTTGCCGGAGCGCGTCTCGCCGGCCACGGGGGCTGAGCTATCTGCCGATTTTCCCAAACTCAACGAGCTCGAACGGCGGTACATCTCGCGGGTATTAGCGTTCACCGGCGGGAACATGTCGAAAGCCGCGAAGATCCTGGGCATCGACCGCAAGACCTTGTATCGTATGCGTGCCTCGCTATCCACAAATGCCCCAGATGGGGAAAATTGGGACATTCAGTGATAACCCACTGCAAACGGGATGCTTAGCGCTCAGTGTGACTTGCGTCACCGGTGCTTGTACCAATTTGCCACAGTCGGGCAAATTTCCCCATAGCTTGGAGTTTTCATTTAAACTACGCATTATCATAGGCTTACAGGTGTATTCAGACAATGTGAAGCGGTGGCAGCCGCGTTGCGACAGGGGTCGCCCGACAGATGAGGGGGATCACCATGAACAACGTCGCAGAAACTCGCAGCACAGCGCTTCCCGCAATCACACCTTCCTATACCTTGCCGATGGTTCTGGCGATCAACACGTTTGCCCTTCTGGCTCTCAATCAACTCGGACAGATTCCATCTTGGATCAAGTCGGCAGTCGCCCTTTTCCTCGCCTTCTGATCGCTCCGCTTTTCAGGATTTGGAACTAATGACCACCACCGCCGAGCGGCAGATGGAGTTGACACTCCCGATGGTTCCGGACATCGAAATCGCCGCCGCTCGGGCGGTCGGGAATCTTGCGCGCGAGATGGGGATGAGCTCGGAGAGGGTGGACGAAATGATGCATGCCGTCATCGAAGCCTGCATCAACGCGCGCGAGCACTCGGGTTGCACCGACAACCGCATCTATTTAAGATTCCTCGGCACTTCACAGGGCGACGGCAGCAGGGTCGATATTTGGGTTACTGACCACGGCAAGGGTTTCGATCCGGAGGAAGCTCGCTCGCGTCGCCCGACTCCCGGCACGCCACATAAGCGCGGCCGAGGACTACAGCTGATCGAATTGCATATGGACGAGGTCGATATCTCCACCACGAAAAATGGCGGTACCACAATCCACATGGTGAAATACGAGAAGAAGTCATGACTGAGGAATTGAAAGTCGCGGTCGAGCGGAAACCCCAGGGCGCGGTTCTCTACACCAAGGGCTACATCAACAACGTCGGTGGCGAGGAAATCGCGAATCGAGCGTACGAGCTGATGGACGATGGCGTTCGCACGCTGTTGCTCAACCTCCGTGAGACAAAGATCGTCAACTCGATCGGCATCAGCATCCTGATCGAGATCATCGAGAAAATGATCGACAAAGGCGGCAAGATCGCGTTCTGCTGCCTCACGCCCGTCATCCACAAGACATTTCAGATCATGGGTCTCGCAAATTACGCTTCGATCTTCGAGAACGAAGAGGCCGCGGTGAAGGAGCTGGGCTTGTAGGTTGTCGAGTTGTCAGGTTGTCGGGTTGTCCGAGGACAACCTGAGAACCCGACAACCTGACAACAGCGATAGTATCCCCGCGCGACAATGTCCCCACTCGTCCACCGCTTCGCCGAGTTCCTTCACGACCTGCAGCAGCTCGAGCGGACGGTGGCACGCGGCGACGCGATCCTCGACGCATTCACGCGACACACACCATTCGACGGCGGAGCGGTTTACCTTCGCGATCGCGACGCGAGCTTGCGGCTGGCTGCCAAGACGCAGCAGTTTCTCGCTCCCGAAATTCTCGACCGCGAGCCGCCGTCGGAGCTGATCGCTGGAACGGACCGGGTCCTCGTTCCGCTCCGCAGCGGTCGCGAGCACCTCGGCGTCCTGGCGCTGACGGGCGGCGAATATTCCGAAGACGATCTGGAAGTCGTACGCGCCGCGGCGGCGTTCATCGCCACCGTCATCGCGAACCAACGCCTTTCGCAAGAGGCCCGCGAGGGCGATTTCCAGCTCAAGTACCGGCTGTGGGAGCTGGAATCTCTCTACGACATCGGCTTGTCGATCACCGGGACGCTGAATATCGACGAGCTGGCGGACGAAGTCCTCTTCCGAATGATCTCGCTCATCAATGCCCGTCGCGCCGCGCTTTTTCTCCGCGATGGCGATGGCTTCAAACCCTATCGGTCATTCGGCGACACGCCCGTCAACGACAGCGATTTGCAGCGGCTGCGCGAAACGGGACAGGCAGTCAGCCTCAACGGAGGAACAGTCGTCGCGGTGCCGGTCAACGGCAACAATCAAATCATCGGCGTGCTGGTGGCCGCCGATCGCGAGACGCGAGAAGGAGTCGCCGCATTCGAAGCGAATGAGCTGCGGCTGCTGTCGCTGTTCGCGAATCAGGTCGGCATCGCGCTGGAAAATGCCCGACTGCACCGCGAGGCGCTCGAGAAGCAGGCGATGGAACGCGAGCTCGAGCTGGCGGCCACGATCCAGCGTGACATTCTCCCCAAATCGATTCCGCACATCGAGGACGTGCAGATTGCGGCGCTGTCGCGGCCCGCGAAGCAGGTCGGCGGCGACTATCACGCATTCTTCGAGCGCGAGAACGGCGTAACGATGCTGGTGGCGGACGTCTCCGGAAAGTCGATGCCGGCAGCGCTGCTCGTTTCCGCGTTGCATGCCGCCGTACAGCTTCTGGTGCGCGAAGGGCGCGAGCTCGGTGAAGTTGCGACCGAGCTGAATCGTCACATCCATCGCTGGTCGGCCGAAAACAAGTTCATCACGTTCATCATCGCTTCGATCGATCGCGAAGCGGAGACCCTCGAGTACGTGAACGCGGGACACAATCCCGGTTACGTTCTCGTCGGCGATCGTCTTGACACTCTCAAGTCTCACGGCCTGCCGATCGGCATGCTCGCGCAGTCGAAGTACATGACGCAGGTGCGTCCTTTTGCGAATGGCTCGACAGTCGTTCTCTACAGCGACGGAATCACCGAGGCCGAGAACGAAGCCGAAGAGGAATTCGGAAGCGATCGACTCGAAAATCTTCTGCAGCCGCCCTGCACGGCTGCCGAGCTGCGCGATCGGATTGCGGCTGCGGTCGACGGCTTCGTCGGAAGCGCGCCACAGCACGACGATCAGACGCTCGTCATCGCGCGGAGTCTTTAGCCAGGAACGCCGCAATCCGTTCAGCTGAATCTGACGAAAGAAACGCGCGCAACTGATTCTCGCGTTCGATGGCGAGTTGGGATTTCAGGTCATTGCCTGCGGAACGCGCCAATGCGCGTTTGATGTCCGCAATCACCGCCGGCGGTGCTGAGGCGATTGCCGACGCCAGCGCGCTCGTTTCTGCCGCCAGGTCGGCGGCAATGCGATCGATCATCCCGATGCTCAATGCTTCCCGCGCGTCGATCATGCGGCCGCTGGCCATGAGCCCGAAGGCGCGGCTGCGGCCGACTAGCCGCGGCAACAACCACGTGCCGCCCCAATCGGGATGCAGGCCGATGCCCACGAATGTCTCGCCGAGCTTCGCATTCTCTGACGCGATCCGGTAATCGCACGCCAGCGCGAGATTGCACCCCGCCCCCGCCGCCACCCCGTTGATCGACGCGATCACCGGCTTCGGCATCTCGACGATTTGCGTGACGACGCCGGCGCCGGCATCGAGCAGTTTTCCGAATGCGCCGGCATCGCGGCGCTGCTGCAGGCTCCGCATGAATTCGACGTCGCCGCCGGCGCAAAACGCGCGTCCTGCGCCGGTGATCACGACAACGCGGCAGGCGGCATCATCAACGGCCTTTCGGAGCGCGTGCCGAAAGTCCTCGCGCATCGTGCCGGAGAAGGCGTTCAGTTTCTCGGGACGATTCAGCGTGATCGTCGCGATCCCGTTTTCAATCGAAAAGTCGATCATGCGCGGAGTGTAAACTGGCCCGAGTGAAGCGCGCGGTCTCCTACGTCCTGTACGCGACGATCCCGATCGCGATTTTTCTTCAGGTCACGCATCGCAGTCCGGTCTGGTTGTTTGTCTTCGCGTGTCTGGCTGTTCTCCCGCTGGCGGCGTGGATCGGACTCGGCACCGAGCAGCTCGCGTATCGGATGGGTGCGACCTACGGCGCGCTCTTCAACGCTACGTTCGGAAATCTCGCGGAGCTGATCATCGCGATCTTCGCGATCCGCGCCGGGCTGCCCGAGGTCGTGCGCG
>QHVX01000142.1 GCA_003222375.1 Acidobacteriota bacterium | reverse complement strand
TGCTGCCAATCGCCCTGGATGAAGGCGAGGCGATCGCCGCGTGGCGAGTAGGCAGGCACTGAAGAGATCTCCGTCGTCAACTGCCGCCGATCGCGACCGTCGAACGAGACCCTCCAAAGGCGACGGTTCGCGTTATAGACGATCCACTTCTCATCGGGGCTGATGGCGATAGGCGCTTCGTCAACACCGCGGACGATGACCCGACGTCCTTCGCCCTCGGTGTTCGTGACGCACACTTCCGTTGCTGCCGGCGTCGTAGATACGTACGCGATTCCATTTGAGAAGGCGACTGGGTTTCGATTGTTAAAACCATCGCGAGTCAACTGCCTTCGCTGCGTACCATCGGCGTTAATCATCCACAGGCTCACTGTTCCACTTTCGGGGGACGTGAAGACAACGCGGCCATCGGACAACTGCGCAAACCCCGCGATCCCATCGAAACGACCCCTCGTGAGCCGCGTCTGCTCGGTACCGTCAATCGAAGTCCGCCAAATGCTGACAGTGGCATCGAGCGCCACCGCCACGATCTTTGTACCGTCGGCAGTGACATTTGGATCTCGATATTGACGAAGATCGTTGGTGATCTGCCGGCGCTGACCGGAAGGAAAAGGGATCAGCCACAGCTGCGTAGCCGCAAGAGTGATGGGATCGACCTTGGCTGCTTCGTCCGCTCCGACGGCGATCAGGGCGCTCTGATCGGGCAGCCACGTGACGGCATTGAGCACGAGCCATGGCTCTTTGGAGAGTAGTGTTTCCTGACCGCTGTCGGGATCGAATCCGATCAATTTCGCTGCCACAGGATTCTCGGCACGCCGAACGGATGCGGCGATCAACTTTCCATCCGGCGACCACGACGCGGCGGTGAAAAAGCTCGGCACGAAGCGCTCCGGCGGCCGGCGTATCGCAACGACACGTTCGCCTGTACCGTCGCTGTTGGCAACCATGAGCGCGCTCTCTCGTGGACCCGGAAAATCGGCGCGCAGCCACGCCATCCGCTTTCCATCCGGCGAAAATGTGACGGCACAGTCGAATCCGGATGCGAGAATTCTCTGAGGCGGACCGCCGAGCGTCGATACGCGATACAGCACGCCCCGTGGATCCGCAGCGGTCTTGAAGGCGTAAAACACCGCGTTGCCATCCGGTGTGAACGCAAAGCCCCATGAAGAGGCGAGCGCACGAGGGACAAGCTCGATGTCCTGTCCGCTCGCGAGGTGTCGCAGCCAGATGCTCTGACCCTGTTCTTCGCGGAGGGCGTACGCCACGAACTTTCCATCAGGCGAGATCCTGGCATCGATCACGTTGCTTTTCGCAGTGACCCGCTGCAGCACCATCGCTGGAACCGCGGATCCGCTCTTGCGCGGCCAGCGCATCACGACAATGACCGCGGCCACCACAAGAATCGCGATCGCGATGAGCGCGACCGATAGTCGGCGCGGCCGCACGATCGACGTCCGCGGCGAAGTGACCTCGCGTTGCAGCGCCTTCAGATCGAGCGTCAGGTCCTTCGCCGATTGATACCGCTCGTCGGGATCCTTTGCCAAAGCTTTCGAAACGATTCGTTGCAACTCGGCGGGCGCGCCGGGCACGAGCTTGCCGAGCGACTCAGGCTCCGAGTAGATGATCTTGTGCAGCGTGTCGACCGATGAATCGCCACGGAAAGCGCGTCTGCCGGTCACAACTTCGTAGAGAACGCATCCGAGGGCGAAGATGTCGGTGCGATAGTCGACTTCCTTGCCGCCCGCCTGTTCGGGCGACATGTAGCCGGCGGTGCCTACCACGATTCCGGTCTCCGTCGATCGGACTGCCGTCGGATCGTTATCCGCCATCGACTTCGGATCGTTTCGCAATTTCGCCAAGCCGAAGTCGAGGACCTTCGCGTAACCCGCGGACGAGACCATGATGTTTTCGGGCTTCAGATCGCGATGGATCACGCCCACCGAATGCGCTGCCGCGACGGCATCGGCAACCTGCGCGACCAGCTCCACCGCTTTGCGCAGCGGCAGCGGTTGCCTCGCGAGAGTCTCGCGAAGATTTTTCCCCTCGACTTTCTCCATGGCGATGAAATGGACCGGCTCGCCATTCCGGCCGCTGCTGCCGATCTCGTAGATCGAGACCAGATGTGGATGGTTGAGAGCCGAAGCGGCCTTCGCTTCCTGGACAAAGCGCTGCAGGCGATTGGCATCGGATGCCAAGCCAAGTGGCAGGATTTTCAAAGCCACATGGCGGCCTAGCTGCGGATCGATCGCATCGTAGACGGCGCCCATTCCCCCAGAACCCAGCAGGGTCAGGACGCGGTACCGCCCGATTTGCTCTCCGGAAAGATCTGGCGCTTCGGTCATTGAATGCGTCGCGTCATTCTAAGTCTTAGAAATCTCTTATCGCGTTTTTAGAGACGCGGCGGCTGGCGGCAGCACCTTGTTGGCATGATGCACGCCGCACTCCTTTTTGCTGTGACGATCGGTTGCCACAGTGACTTCGTTCAGAGTTCGTGGGCACTGCTGCAGACGGCGGGTTACGGTCAGTCCGTCTACGAAAGCGCGGCTTTCGCCGTTCGCGATGCAGATGACCGCGTGAGATTCGTCCAGTGGCCCTCTGACCACAGGCAACTGGCGGCCTTTTACAAAGGTCGCATCCCGGCGCACACATTCGCCATCGTGCACACGCATCCCAACGGCCATCCATTGCCATCCGCCGACGATGAAGCAACGGCGCAGCGACTCGGCATGCCGGTCTATGTCCTGACAATCAATTCGATCACGCGCTCGAACGGAAAACGGATCGAGCAGATCGTCAAAGGGGAATGGAATCCTGAACGCTGCGCGCAACGGTGACGTAAAATTGCGCGCACAACGTGAGGTACCAGTTCGGCGGCTTCGTTCTCGACGCAGCATCACGCCGGCTCCAACGTGGGAACCACGCGATCCACTTGACGCCGAAGGCGTTCGAGCTTCTCTCGATTCTGATCGAGGAGCGACCGCGCGCCGTCTCCAAGCAGGAGCTGCACGACCGCCTGTGGCCCGAGACCTATGTGGTCGACGCGAATCTTCCCGTTCTCATCCGAGAGATCCGCGCCGCGATCGGCGATGACGCTCGATCGATCATCCGCACTGTGCAGCGGTTCGGATACGCGTTCGGAGGGGACCTCTCACACATACCGATCCACTTGTTGTCCCAGGGCGATCGCGACTTTTTTCTGCAGCCGGGCGAGAACGTCGTCGGGCGCGACGCGAGCTCCGATGTCCCAATCCCCTCGACGACGGTGTCGCGACGCCACGCGATCATCACCGTCCGCGGCGACGAAGCGACGCTCGTCGATCTCCAGAGCAAGAACGGTACGCGCGTGGCCGGACGCGAAGCTGTCCAGCCGATCCAGCTCTTCGACGGCGTGGTGATCGAGATCGGGCGCGTGGAGATGATTTATCGATGTCCGTCGACGCAGGCAGAAACAGAAACGGCGCACGCCCGCAGTTAACGGCTCGCCGCCGCCTCCGCGAATTCGCCGACCGCGATCGCGCGGTCTTCATCCAAGGCTTTTTCAAGACCGGCCCCGGCCAGTACGGCGAAGGCGACCAATTCCTCGGCCTCCGCGTTCCCGATCTCCGCACAGTCGCCCGGGAGTTTCGATCGCTTCCATTGAGCGATCTACGGAACCTCTTGCAATCGAAATGGCACGAGGAGCGGCTCCTCGCGCTGGTGATCCTCGTCGATCGGTACGAAGGCGGCGACGACAGAGAACGCGATGCGATTTTCAAGCTGTATCTCGGGTCGGCCGATTGCATCAACAATTGGGACCTCGTCGATTGCTCCGCGCCGCAGATCGTCGGCGGTCATCTGGCCACCCGCAATCGCAAGTTGCTATACCGGCTCGCAAAATCAAAGAGCGTATGGGAACGTCGCATCGCTCTTCTCGCGACATTTCATTTCATCCGGCAAGGCGAATTCGACGACAGCTTCGCGCTCGCACAATCATTGCTCAGCGACAAACACGATCTGATTCACAAGGCGGCCGGCTGGATGCTTCGCGAGATTGGAAAACGCGATCGGAAGGTGCTCGAAGAGTTTCTGAGCAAATTTGGAGCACGGATGCCGCGCACGATGCTGCGTTACGCGATCGAGCGATTCCCGCCGGCGAGACGGCAGCGATTTCTGACGAAGTCATCCTGAGCCGCGAAGTCGGCGAAGGATCTCATGCAAGAGATCCTTCCCGCGCTCCGCGGGGTCAGGATGACACTTTGACTGCGCGCCGCCCCTTCAAAATCTTCACGAAGCTCCGGCTCCGCAGCTCGTCGAGCGTCAGGCCGGTGGCGAGCGCTTCCTGTTCCGTGATTGCGCCGCAGTTCAGCGCGCGGAGGAAATAGTTGAGAAGACCCTGTCCCGTCGCCGCGTCGTCGAACACATCGCCGACCAGCGTTGCCTGTCCGGCCTTTTGCATGAAATTGCGCAGACGTTCAGTGGCGGCGCCGAGACTTTCGAGAAAGAAGGAGTAGACCGCGGCGTAGCGCGTTGGAAGCTGCGACGGATTCAGATCCCACCCCTGGTAGAAACCATTGACGAGGGAGTGGCGGATGTGATCGACGTGCAGACGCCAGGCGCGATGGACGGTGGCGCGATCGCCGACCGGCATCACGTTCGTCGCGCCATCCGACAGCCACAAACCGGTGCCGGCATATGCGACCTGCATGGAGTGCCGTGCGAAGTCGCAGGCCGGATGATCCATCCGCTGATGGGCCGCCGTGATGTTGCAGCTCGCGGTGTAGTCATACGTTCCAAAATGCGCGGCCACCACCCGACCTCGGCCGGCATCGAGCATCTGCGAGAGCATCGGAATCGACTGCGTCGTCTCGATCATGAACTCGAACTTCAAGCTGCTCTTGGCGAGCCGCAGCCTCGGCTCCAGGCGGTCGAATAGATTCGCGAGGACCGTGACTTGCTCGACGACCTGGATTTTCGGAAGCGTCACGACGAACCACGGCGGCAGCTTGCCGGCTTCGCCGACGAGTGTGCTCAGAAAAATGTCGAGCGTTCGGACGGAGCGGCGTGTAAGTTCCTGCGAGAACGGCTTGATGCGGATGCCGATGAACGGCGAGAGCGTGCCGTCGCGCATTCCGGCCGCCACTTCGTGGGCGGCCGAGGCCGCGTGTCCGTCTTCTTCGTCGTCGGGACGATTGCCGTAACCATCTTCGAAGTCGATGCGGAAATCCGACGCGCTGATAGATTTTTGTCGCGATCGAGGGAGTCAAGCCGATCGCATCTGCGAAAGTGTTTGCATCGGGTGCATGCTCACGCAGAGCGCGTTGCGCCAGCGCTCCGAGTTTGACGGCCGTGTCCGATTTGAACAGATGTGCGCCCCCGTAAACCGTGTGCACCGGCTGGCGATGCTCCGATTCGCCCGGAAATCGTTTCGCGAGCGCCGTCAGCGGCGCATCGAGCGGCGCGATTGCGGATCGGATTTCGTCGTCGCTGAGCATCATCGTGTCCGAATGATTTTCGCGGCCGCCCACCCGACCAGCACCAGCGCCGCCAGAATCTCCCAGTTGTAGCGATTGCCATAGGTCGCGACCGGGAAGTGATTGCTGATCATGATGAAGACG
>QHVX01000469.1:1230-2456 GCA_003222375.1 Acidobacteriota bacterium | reverse complement strand
TGCCGCTGGATGCTTGCTGCCGTCCTTTTCTATTCACTTCTCTTCCTCGCGCTGTTTCTGGTTCCCGCGCTGGTGATCTTCGTTTTCCTGCTCTTTATCGATCATGAGCGCCGCTTGTGGCGCGTGTTGGGTCCGAAGATTACGCCGGTGGCCAAGGCGTGGTGGGAACGACCTTCGATTCGTAAGCTGCGCGAACGCTATCCGCGGACGTTGGCGTTTGTCGCGCGCCGACTGGATCCGTATGACCCTTGGTGGCTTCCGGCAACACTCGCGACGATCGCAGCCGCTACGGGCATATGGTTCTTCCTCGGAGTCGTTCAGGATCTGGTCGGGAAAGATCCGCTCACCACGGTGGATGTGCGGCTCCACAATTCCGTGCCGCTCTTCCGTTCACCGGGGCTGACCTGGTTCATGCTCGCGATCACCGAATCCGCGAGTCCTCCCGTTTTATGGCTGACGTGCGTTGGGATCGCGCTGATTGCGTTGTCGCGCGGTCATCAGCGTCTCGCCGCCACGTTGATGTTCGGTGTCGCGGGATCCGGCATCGTGTCGTCGGTGCTGAAGGCGGCGTTCGGGTTTGCCCGGCCAAGTGACACGCTGATCGCTGCGCACGAGGCCACGTTCCCCTCCGGACACATGCTATCGGGCGCCGTTGTGTACGGTGTTCTGGCATCGCTTGTCCTGCGAAGCGACATGGTCGTCTGGAAGCGCGCGGCTGTCACAAGTCTGCTTCTGCTCTTCATTGCGAGCATCGGCGTTTCGCGGTTGTACCTTGGTGTCCACTGGCCTTCCGATATCCTCGGCAGTCTCGCGCTCGCGCTCATCTGCCTCGCACTGCTTCTCTTTTTCCTCGACTACGACCGTCCACTGTCGCGGATCGACTCGTTCACGATCCCGCTTGCGCCGGCGTCGCTCCAGCAGCTCGGCGTCGGCGTGCTCTTCGTTGTGGTCGTCATTGGTGCTCTTCTGATGACGCACACCAGGATTGCCGTGATCGCGCCACCGGCGGCGGTCCATCCGATTTCACAGGCGGCGCTGATGCATGGCATACCGTCCGACATTCCACGGCGTGCCGAGGGGCTGATTGGCGAGAGGATGGAGCCGCTTTCGCTCGTGCTCATCGGTTCGTCGAATGAGGTCGTTGCGAACTTCAACCGCGGCGGCTGGACAAAAGCAGATAATCCGACGCCGATCCGGGTCATGAAAGAGAGTATCGCCGTGATCAT
>QHVX01000469.1:0-1161 GCA_003222375.1 Acidobacteriota bacterium | reverse complement strand
GGCGGGCATCCGGCGCCGGCACCACACGCGTGTCTGGCAGACGGCGTACTGCGCGGTTCTGGACTGCCGTCCGGTCTGGGTAGCGACGGCGAGTTTTGATGCGGGAATCGAGCTCTCGGCTTCGCTGCATTTGCCGACGCACCGCATCGATCCGCACATCGATGAGGAGCGTGCGCTGATCGTCTCCGATCTCTCCCGGGCAGGGGCGACTCAACTCGGAATGATCGCTGTGGTGCCGCCGCTCCGAGGAACGAATGCCGCAGGCGATCCCTTCATGACCGACGGGCACGCGGCGATTCTCGTGACACCGCCTGAGAGGTGAATCGCAAAGAGCTCCTCATGAGGATTTCAGCACCGCAGCCAGCGCGTTCGTCACCCGATCGAGCCGGTCGTCGGCACTGCCGCCCATGCATGTGTCCGCGCACGCACGCATCTCGCTCTCAATGAGTCCGGCGGCGGTCTGATTGAGCGCCGCTTTCACGGCCGCGATCTGGATGAGGATTTCGTCGGCGCAACGGTGGTCGATGATCATCTGCCGGATGCTGCGCAGATGGCCCTCCGCGCGCGCCAGGCGATCGGCCAGCGCTTTCTGTGCTTCGGGCGTCAGATATTCCTGAGATTTTGCTGCTTGTTTTCGTTTCGCCATCGCTCATTCCTCTGCGTGCACCAGGCGTCGCAGCCGTTGTTCAACGCGTGCGATGTCGCCGAGGCAGCACGAGCCTTTCGGATTACGGACTTCGCACGCACAGTGTCCGGCTTGTACTTCTCGAGCAATTGTCTCGCGTGTCGAGCTGGACGCCTCGATGTCCGCCGGCGTGTAGTCGAAGCAATAGCAGACGGGCACGGTGTCATCATCGGGATGCTTCGCATGGACGCGAACGCTCAGGTCAGTTTCGCTCATCATGACGCAAGCCTGGCGGTCGAAGTAAACGACGGAACAACTCTCGGTTGCGCAGAATCGCGGGCCGTTGGGAACGCCTCGCCGAAGTGCGTTAGGCGTGAGTAAGGCTTTCAGCGTAATCGGATCAATACGCGTTCCGATGTTGCCGCAGCGCGGACATGTCTCGGCTGCCATTCCGACCGAACAGCAGCTCACGCGCGCGCCTTACGTTCAGCCAAGAGGCCAGCGACCTTGCTCAGAAACACAGTCGGGTTGAGACA
>QHVX01000468.1:2146-3130 GCA_003222375.1 Acidobacteriota bacterium | reverse complement strand
AAGGCAGAATGCAGAATGCAGAAATTCTCTGCTCAATCTCCATTCTGCATTCTGCATTTTGCATTCTGCATTTGTTTCCGTCGCGGAGGCCGGCATGAGTCCTGACGATGCTCAACGCGAGATCGACCGTATCCGCGATGCCATCGACCGCGTCGACGAAGTCATCGTGCGCCTGCTGAATCAGCGCGCGAAGTACGCCATCGAGATCGGCGAGATCAAAGGCCACCTCGGCCTCCCCGTTTATGCGCCGGAGCGCGAAAAGGAAGTGCTGCTGCACATCGAGAAGACGTGCGAGGGACCGCTCGACGTGCAATCGATGCGGCGCCTTTTTGAAAGAATCATCGATGAATCCAGACGCGTCGAACGCGAAGCGGCGACGGAGAAATAAGTCATGGTAATTGTTATGGAAAAGCACACGGCGGAGTCGAACATCGAGCGCGTGATGTCGGAGCTGGTCACGCGCGAGACGGTCCTGGGCGTGGTCGGCGATGTCGCGAAGATCGACACGCGCGAATTCGAGCTCTTCGACGGCGTGCAGGAAGTCGTCCGCATCAGCGAGCCCTACAAACTCTCCAGCCGAACCTTCCGGCGCGAAAAAACGGTCGTCAAGGTTCGAGGCGTGGAGATCGGCGGGCCCGACGTCGTCATCATGGCCGGTCCTTGCACAATCGAGAACGAAAAGCAGGTCTTCGAGATCGCGCGCCGCGTTTCGCGCTCAGGCGCGCGCGTGCTGCGCGGCGGCGCGTACAAGCCGCGCACATCGCCCTACGCGTTTCAAGGCATGGGCGTGGATGGACTCAAGCTGCTGCGCGGCGCAGCCGATGAGAATCGGATGGCCAACGTTTCGGAAGTGATGGAGATCAGTCAGATCGAAGGCATGCTGCCTTACGTCGACATCCTGCAGGTCGGCGCGCGCAACATGCAGAATTTCAACCTGCTGACCGCGTTAGGCCAGATCCGCAAGCCGATTCTGCTCAAGCGCGG
>QHVX01000468.1:0-2105 GCA_003222375.1 Acidobacteriota bacterium | reverse complement strand
TCCTGTGCGAACGCGGCATCCGCACGTTCGAGACCTACACACGCAACACGCTCGACATCTCCGCGATCCCGGTGATCGACAAGCTCTCGCATCTTCCGATCATTGCCGACCCATCGCACGCCACCGGCCGGCGCGACAAAGTCATGCCGCTCGCGCGCGCGATCGTCGCTGCCGGCGCGGACGGAGTGCTGATCGAAGTCCACAACGATCCCGATCACGCGCTGTGCGACGGCCCGCAGTCGCTCTATCCCGATCAGTTCGCGCGTCTGATGGACGAGCTGCGGATCATCGTGCCGGCGGTCGGGCGGCGGCTGTGATACTTTGCGCAAGCTGCCTGCGGGCCGAAGCCGCTCACCTCAAAACGTTAGACCGACAGGTTTTCTTGTGACGAGGAACATGGCCGACCGCATAACACCTCGCACGCGCGTCTGGTCGATTCTGTCGAATTGGCCGTCCACATACGACGTGTTCCGCAACCACGGTTGCCCTGACATGCGCCGTGGAGTTTTCGCGATCACAGCTCGCTTTATGCCGCTGAGCTGGGCGGCCCGCATCCATCGTGTGCCTCTCGAGAAGCTCGTGAGCGAGCTCAATGCCTGCGCTGACCGCGCGGACCACAAGTGATCACGTAACGTCTCCTTTTTGGTTGCGTTTGACGTGCGTTACACGCCGGTCAGCGATCTTCATCAGCTTTTCGATTTCTTCGGGCCGCATCGGGACGCCACATAGCGCTCCGATTTCAAGGACGAGATACACCAGCGCCCTTCCGAGACACTTCTTGAGCGACACGAGTTCCTCCACTAGGGCAACGCTGCGAATGGGATGGAGTGGCTTAGGAACTTGCGCGCAAAAGCGAGGCGCGAGGCAGGTGACGCGACGAGGTGAGCGCGCGCAGAGCCGGTCGAACGCTGACGTTGCCTGCGCGCCATTGCGGTCCGGATGCATCGTCGGCCGGCATCGCCGCGGCAAGGCGGACGAGAGGCGTCACTACGAATGCAGCGCAGGGAATCAGCGCCGTCAGGACAACGACGGCAACGCAAAACAGCGCAACCGATTTTCGGATCATCGGGCGGCGACTGTCACCGCGGCCTCTCGGTAGTGCTCCGGGTAGACGCGCTTCAGCGCGTCGATCTTCGGCAGATCGTTGATCACGATGTACGGCTGGTTGGGATGGTAGATCAGGTAATCCTGGTGGTAATCCTCGGCTGGGTAGAAACCTTTCAACGGCTCGATCTTTGTCGCAATCGGGGATACGAAGACTTTCGCCTGCGTGAGTTGCGCAACATAGGCTTTCGCGATGCGTTCCTGCGTCGGCGATGCCTCGGTCCGCTATCCGGACCCTGGCGATTGAGCTGCGTCGGATCGTGCGCGACGGAGAAAAACAGCCGCAGCAACTGACCGTACGAGATCTGCTTCGGATCGAAGGTGATCTCAACCGACTCCGCGTGACCTGTCGTCTCGGTTCCGACGATCTCGTAATGTGCGGTCGCCCGCGAGCCACCGGAATAGCCGGCCACAACTTTCGTCACGCCCTGCACGTGCTCGAACATGCCCTGCAGTCCCCAGAAGCATCCGCCCGCGAGCACTGCAACCTGCGACCCGGTGGCCTCAGCGGCCGGGGTGTCGACCGCCGGACCCGGGATGTCCCTGTTGACTGCGCCGGCGCTGCAATTGAGAGCGAAGGCGAGGATGGCGATTGCGGTGACAGCTTTCCTCATGACGTCATTGCGCAACGCAGGTCGACGGCGCGCGATTTCACGTTTCTCGCTGTTCGCTGTAAACATATGGTGGTCATGACGACTGCCGAGGACAAACTCAGGACTTTTATCAAGAAGTTCGAGCCCGCACACCAAACTCCGATTCGAGGAGTTCGGAAGGCGATGCGGAAGCGATCCGCGTGATCGTCGATCTGACTCGCGAAAACAAGGATGCGATCCGGCAGATCGCTGAACTTCTCTTGAACGGTTTTCGCGAAACGGGGTCTACATCCTGGCGACACATCGACGAGGCGGCGGCCGAAGTCGTGGACTCTCTTCAGGCTGACCGAATCAGCAGGATTGCGATTGACGAACGCGGTGTCGTCGCCGGCTGGATCGCCGGAATCC
>QHVX01000126.1:5789-6192 GCA_003222375.1 Acidobacteriota bacterium | reverse complement strand
ATGCGACCGACCCCGCGTCGAGGTGATCGCGGCCGATGACGATCGGCGCTTTCACTTTTTTCTCGCCGACGAGCTTGTTGAACAGCACTCCCGCTTTTGCGCGATCGCCATAGCCGAGCCAGCAGATCCGCGCCGGCAGGCCCTGGAACGCCACGCGCTTCTGCGCCATCCGGATCCAGCGATGTAATGATTTATCATTAGGAAATAAGGTGAGTATTTCTTCGTCGGTGACGTAGAGATCGTTCGGGTCGCCCGACAGAGTCGCCCAGCGGAACGGTCCCTTGCCTTCGCAGAAGAGCGGGCGAATGAAGAGCGGAACGAACCCGCCCACGTCGAACGCATCTGCGACGCCGGCCTTCTTCGCCTGGCCGCGCAGATTGTTGCCGTAGTCGAACGTGATCGC
>QHVX01000126.1:0-5766 GCA_003222375.1 Acidobacteriota bacterium | reverse complement strand
ATCGTCTCGTAAGACAGCTCGATGTACATCTCCGGACTGCTTTCGCGCATCGCGATCGCCGCGTCGTACGACATCCCCGCCGGCACGTAGCCGTTCAACTCGTCATGCGCCGAAGTCTGATCGGTCAGGATGTCGGGGACGATGCCTCGTGCGATGAGTTTCTCGAGCAGTTCGACAGCGTTCGCCACCACGCCGATCGAGATCGCTTCGCCCGCATCGCGGGCCTTCAGCGCGCGCTCGATCGCTCCATCGAGCGACTTCTCTTCGACGTCGAGGTAGCGTTGATCCAACCGCCGCTGAATACGAGAGCGATCGACTTCCGCGATCAGCGCGGTTGCCTCGTTCATCGTCGCCGCCAACGGTTGTGCCCCACCCATCCCGCCCAGCCCGGCCGTGACCACCAGCTTGCCTCGCAGCGAGTTGTTGAAGTGCGTGCGGGCGACCGAGGCCAAACATTCGTAGGTGCCTTGCAGGATTCCCTGTGTGCCGATGTAGATCCACGACCCGGCCGTCATCTGTCCGTACATTGTTAGGCCGAGGGCGTCGAGGCGGCGGAATTCGTCCCAGGTGCCCCAGTGCGGGACGAGATTGGCGTTCGCGATGAGCACCCGCGGCGCGTTCTCGTGTGTCTTGAACACGCCGACCGGTTTTCCCGATTGCACCAGCAGCGTTTCGTCGTTTTTCAAGCGCTTGAGCGTCGAAACGATCGCGTCGTAGCACTCCCAGTTGCGGGCCGCTTTTCCGATTCCGCCGTAGACGATGAGCTGCTCGGGCCGTTCCGCGACCTCCGGATCGAGATTGTTCATCAGCATCCGCAGCGCCGCTTCCTGTTGCCAGCCTTGGCAGGAGATCTCGCTGCCGCGCGGCGCGCGAACGATTCGGGCTTCCGAGACGGTCGTGGTCATGGTTTGATTCTATGCCCGTGGCCACCAAGAAGCAGGAGCGTGCGCTGGACATCGTCTCGCGCCTCAAGCGGATGTATCCGAAGGCGAAGTGCACGCTCGATTTCACGAATCCCTTCGAGCTGCTCATCGCGACGATGTTGTCAGCGCAATCGACGGACGTCCGCGTCAACATCGTCACCAAATCGCTCTTTCGAAAGTATCCGAATCCGCAGGCCTTCGCTGCCGCGCTTCAGCCCGAGATGGAGCGCGACGTCCGGCAGACCGGATTCTTTCGCAACAAGGCGAAAGCGGTGATCGCAGCTTCGAAAGCCATCATGGAAAAACATGGCGGCGAGGTGCCGCGCACGATGGAGGATCTGACGGCCCTTCCCGGCGTCGGCCGCAAGACGGCCAACGTCGTCCTCGGCAACGCATTCGACACCGCGGTCGGCATCGTCGTCGACACGCACGTCACGCGCGTTGCGGGACGACTCGGACTCACGTCCAACGTCGACGCCGTGAAAATCGAGCAGGACCTGATGAAGCTGATCCCGCGAAAAGAGTGGACGATTTTTTCGCATCGTCTCATTTTTCACGGGCGGCAAATCTGCATCGCGCGCAAACCCAAATGCCGCGAATGTAGGCTCAACGAACTTTGCCCGAGTGCGGAAGAGCCACCCGAATAGTCCTCAGGGCGGGTCGGGCGTGTGGAAGGGCGTCCACGGTCCGCATCGGGCGATGCGCCACACTGCTTTTGCGCCGCCGATGACGAGGCCGTGTTTTCGTATCGATTCCCGTCCGTAGTACGAGCACGTCGGCACGAAGCGGCATGTCACGACGCCGCGGAGATGCGGCGAAACGTGCGCGCGGTACTGGTCGATCGCGAAGATCGCCGGACGCGCTCCGAAAAGCTGCGCGGCGAGGAGGAGGGCCCCGGCGGCCGCGGCGATCACGCCCGCTCGGCGGCCTTTGCCTCGTCCCATAACGAATCCATCTGCTCGAGTGTGAGTTGATCGAGATTGCGTCCTTCCGTGCGCACCGCGCGCTCCATCGACTCGAAGCGGCTGGTGAACTTCCGATTCGACGATTGCAGCGCCTCCTCGGCACTCACTCCGAGCTTCCGTGCGATATTCGCGATGCTGAAGAGAAGATCACCGACTTCGTCGTGAATCTTCCGCGGATCCTTGGCATCGATCGCTTCGCGCAGCTCGCCGATTTCCTCGTCGATCTTCGCGAAGACGTCTTCGGCGCGCCGCCAATCGAAACCGACCCGCGCGGCTTTCTCGGTCAGCCGCGAAGCCTTCAGCAATGCCGGCAGCGACTGCGGTACGCCGGCCAGAACGCTCTTGTTTTCGGCCTTGCGCTCTTCGTTCTTCAGTTTCTCCCAGTTGACGAGAACCTGCTCGGCATCTTTGGCTTCGACATCACCGAAGACGTGCGGGTGCCGTCTAACCAGCTTTTCATGGATGGTGGTGATGACGTCGTCGATGTCGAAGGATCCTTCCTCGCGCGCCAGCTCCGCGACGAACACCACCTGCAGCAGAAAGTCCCCCAGCTCCTCGGCCAGCGCGTGACGCTCGCCACGGTCAATGGCATCGACGACCTCATAAGCTTCCTCGACGATAAATGGCTTCAAACTCTCGAAAGTCTGCTTGCGATCCCATGGGCATCCCTTCGGGCCGCGAAGGGTTGTCATGAGCGCAACGAACTCATCAAAGGAGCGTTTCGGCATGACCGGCATTGTAGTGCCGCATTCTGTTAGCATCATTTGTAGTTCCCGCCCATGAGCATTTCCGCTTACCCGCCGAGGCGGCCGCAACAATGGAGTCCCGAGGAGCGGTACCGCTTTCTTTCGACGATTTTGGAGTCCTTCGCTGGTACGCTGGACCTCGAAGAAGCGCTGCGCCGGATCGCGAACATCACGCTCGAGCAGTTTGCAGCCGATCGCGTGATGCTGGTGCACCCGATCACGGATGGCGCCGCGACTGCGGTTGTGCGGTACGCGCTGAATGCTCCGCGCATTACGGTCCCGATCGAGCGAAATGCCGAGGTTTCTCTCAGCAAAACGATCATCCGGCGCGCCCTCGAATCGTCAAAGCCGATCGTCATCCGCGACGATGATCCGGACGCGAATCATGAGCTTCTAGAGCGTCTGCAGATCCGGTCCGCGGTCATGCAGATCCTTCGCCCTCAAGGCGATGACCCGTGGTCGTTCAGCCTGCATCGGTGCGTCGAGCAGCGCGATTGGACAGAAGACGAGATTTCCCTATTCGCGGAAATCGGCCGCTACGCCACCCTCGCGCTGGGCAACGCGCTACTGCACGATCGAGCGGTTCGCGAGATCGCCAAGGCCACTGCGATTCTCGATCAGATTCCCGAACCGGCGGCGATTTACGACACCAATGGCCGTCTGGAGCGCATGAACGCCGCTGCCATGCGCGAAGGTGCGTCGTTCTTCAAGCAGATGCACGACACCTCGGTGATCGAGCGTGCGCTGCAGGGCGAGTCGAGTGGCGCCGAATACGTCGTTCACGATCAGCGAACGAACGAAGATCGGATCGTCAACGTGAAGGCGGCGCCGATTCGCGACCGCGATTCGCGGATCGTCGGCTCCATCGTTCTGTCGCGTGAGGTCACCGAAGAGCGTCACGCCACCGATCGCGAACAGTGGCGGCGTCATCGCGCCGAGACGCTTGTCAACCTCGGTCTCGATCCACTCACCCTTCAGCCGGCGCTCGACAATCTCGATGAGCCGGCTCGCCGCATTGCAAAAGCGCTCGACGCCGCGGTCCAGATCTACGTCTACCACGCCGCGACCGGGCTTCTCAATCTCGCGGGTTTCTCAGGCGCCGCGGATGTCGAGCGATTCCGCGAGTATTTCCAAACGCATCCGAACCGGCCGGGCGAAGGCATTCCCGGAACAGTGTTCCAAATTGGCCGGCCGCTCTTCTTCTACGACATTCGTGGCAACGACGTCATCGATTTCGCGCGGGACGAGGAAGAAAAAAAGGTCAAAAAGGCGATGGCGGAGCGGAGCCTGATCGCCGTGCCGATCGAGTCGTACGGCGATCGCATCGGCGCCTTGATGATTTCGCAATCCGATCCGAAGCGGAGGTTCGACGCCGAGGACCTCGAGTTCGCGCAGGCGGTGGCGGAGCGCATCGGAGCGGCGGCACACATCCATCGATTGACGCGCATGTCACAGGAAGGACATCGCGCCGCCGATGAGCTTGCGCGACGCGAGGTCGATGCCCGCGTTCGATTTGAAGCGGTGATCGATACGGCGCCGATCGGCATCGCGGTGCTTTCCGCCGATGAGCTTCGTTTCGAGCTCGCGAACGCCCGGTTCATCGAGTTCGCAACGCACTTCGGCAAGATTTCGCCGGACACGCGCCTGCTCGGCTTGCGCGTTGACGAGGTCATTCCCGGTTTCAACGTCGTCGTCCGGCACGTCGCAGAAACCGGCGAGACGCATCTCGATGAGGAGCTCGAGATTCCGGTGGGAACGCGCCGGCGATATGTCAATCGCATTATCTCGGCGGTCCGCGGACGTTTCTCGGGCACGACCCAGAGCATCACCGTCCTCGTCCAGGACGTCACCGAGCAGGTCTCCGATGATCGCGTCAATCGCGAGCGCGAAACGCGGCGGCGTCGTCACGCGGAATGCCTCGCCAACATCGGTCTGGCGGCGGTGACGATCGAGTCCTCGCTCGACAACCTCAATGAGCCCGCTCGCCGGATTGCGGAAGCGGTCGGCGGGTCGACGATGATCTACATGTACACCCCGGCGACGGGCGAGCTGCGCATGAGCGGCATGGCATCGCGGAATGCGGCCGTGGCGCGCTACAGCGAGTACATCAACCGCGCGCCCTACCGTCCCGGCGAAGGAATTCCGGGCACCGTGTTCCAGATCGGGCGTCCGCTCTTCTTCTCGGACGTGAAGGGCAACGCCGTCATCGATTTTGGCCGCGACGACACCGAAAAGGGAATGATCGCTGCCATGACCGAGCAGAGTTTGATCGCCTGTCCGATCGAATCGTACGGCGATGCGGTCGGCGCGATCGTCGTGGCGCGCAACGATGACAATCGCAACTTCGACGCGGAAGATCTGGAATTCGTGCAGTCAGTCGCCGAGAGGCTCGGCGCCGCAATCCACATCCATCAATTGACGCGCATTTCGCAGGAAGGACATCGGGCCGCCGAGGATCTGGCGCGACGCGAGGTCGATGCCCGCGTACGGTTCGAGGCCGTCCTCGAAACCGCGCCGATCGGCATCGCGGTCATCTCCGCCGACGAGCTTCGCTTCGAGCTCGCCAACGCGCGATGGCTCGAGTTCGCATCGCAATTCGGAAAAATCGCCCCCGACACTCGAGTGATCGACCTGCGCGTCGCGGAAGTGATCCCGGGCTGGGAACAAACGCTCAAGCAGACCGCCGAATCGGGCGAGATGCGATACGACGAAGCGTACGAGACCTTCATTCGCGGCGGTCCGATGTACGTCAATCGCATCATCTCGCCGGTGCGCGGACGATTCTCCGGAATCACGCAGAGCCTGACCGTGCTGATTCAGGACGTCACCGATCAGGTCAAAGCGAAGCGCGAGATCGAAGCGCTGGCGCAGATGATGGCCGAGCGCTCGGCGCGCCTCGACTCCATCCTCGGCTCCATGACCGACGGTCTGTGGGTCTATGACGCGGCCGGCGACGTCATCGACGTCAACCAGGCGGGGCTCACGATGTTCGGCGTCGGGTCGCGAAGCGAGGCGGTCAGCCTCGGGTCTTTCGAGCGCTTCTATCTTCGCTATCCGGATGGGCGTCCGATTCCGCGCGACGACTTCCCGTACGCGCGCGCCCTGCGGGGAATGACCGTCCCTGACTATCTG
>QHVX01000470.1:284-2703 GCA_003222375.1 Acidobacteriota bacterium | reverse complement strand
CTCACGCATTCGATTGAAGAGGCGGTCGAGAACGCGGATGTCGTCGAGACCGATGTCTGGGCGTCGATGGGGCAGGAAGAGGAAGCCGACAAACGGCGCCGCGATTTCGAAGGCTGGCAGGTGACAAAACGCGTCATGTCACTCGCGCGCCGCGGCGCCATCTTCATGCACTGTCTGCCCGCGCATCGCGGTGAGGAAGTGGCTGCAGACGTCATCGACTCGAAGCAATCGGTGATTTTCGACGAGGCGGAGAACCGATTGCACGTCCAGAAGGCGATTCTGCTCACGCTCATGAAAAAGCGATGACCTCTGCGCAGGTGCGCCATCGACGCGGCCTACTCGTCGTCATCCTGTTAGGCGCCATTTTTCTCGCGCTGCTTTCGGCGCTCATCTTCACGACCGGACGCCGTCCCGATGCCAGTGTAGCGGCGGCGCAATCGGAATCGCTGTCGGTGCTGCCGCTTCGAATCCGCCTTCGAACGGAGCCGACAACGAAGGCGCCCGTCGTGGCAACCGAGACCGAAGGCGTGCGCCTGCGCGTGGTCGAAGATCGCGGAGCTTGGGTGCGCGTGCAGGACAGCGAGGGGATCAGCGGATGGACGGAGCGCAACAGCCTCGAACGGACGTCGGAGCGCGATCGCCGGCTCGCGCGCTACGAGGCGATCAAAAAACTTCCATCGCTGGCAGCAATCGTCACCGAGCGAACTCCGCTCTACGCCGGCCCAGGCATTTTTTATCCGATCATCGGCGAGCTCTCGCCCGAGAATCAGGTCCGCGTCTTCACACGCGATCACGATTTCTACGCCATCGACCACAATGGCGAGATCGCGTACGCCGACGTCGACGCGATCGACGTCTCGTCGGCCGGCACGCGTCAGCTCGACGTCAGCACCGGCGAAACGCCCGCGCCGATCGAGACGACCGCATCTGCTGCGCCGACTCCGCCGCCGGCGCCGGAGCCGCTCGCGCCCACACTTCCCGAAGTTCCGGCCGACGTCGGCGTCTACTCCGCGGTTCCGCTCGGTGGAACGCAGCCGGAGGAGATCGATCGCGTGCTGCCGAACTATCCGCTGACCGCCCGTCACGCCATCGTGCGCCGCGATGGGACGATCGACAACGTCGAAGTGATCAAAGACCTGCCGTACGGCCTCGGAGACGCCGCCCGCAACGCCGTGAGTCATTGGCGATTCCGACCCGCGACGTATCACGGTGATCCGATCGACGTGTATTACACCGTGACGGTGAATTTTCGCCTGACGCCGTAGTGTTTCACCCGCGATGCCCCACTTCCGATTCTCAGAAAAACATGGCGATCTCATCGGTGCGCACCTTTCGACGAAAGGCGGACTGCACACGGCATTCGACCGCGCGGGAGAAGTCAACGCGTCGGCGATGGCCATCTTCGCGAAGAATTCGAATCAGTGGAAAGGCAAAGAGCTGACCGATGAAGACTGCAAACTCTTCGCGAAAAAGCGCTCCGTCAAGCCGGTCTTCACGCACGCGTCGTATCTGATCAACCTCGCGACGACGAACAGGGAGTTTCACAAGAAATCGATCGCGGCCTTGATCGACGAGCTCGATCGCGCCGAACGCCTCGACATCCGCGGAGTCGTTTTGCATCCCGGTGCGCACATGGGCGCGGGGTCGGATGTCGGGATCGAGAAGATCGCGCGATCGCTCGATCGCGTTCGTGCCGCGATCCCGAATCACAGAGTCGTCACGTTGCTCGAAACTTCGGCGGGACAAGGGTCATGCCTCGGCTGCTCGTTCGAGGAGCTCGGGAAAATCATCAAGCTGGTCGATGATCCGAAACGCGTGGGAGTCTGCTTCGACACTTGCCACGTCTTCGCATCCGGTTACGACCTCCGCACCCGCGACGCGTACGAGCGCACGATCGAAGAGCTCGATCGGCAGGTCGGTATTGGGAACGTCGGACTTTTTCACCTCAACGATTCGAAGAAGGACCTCGGATCGCGCGTCGATCGCCACGAACACATCGGTGACGGGCGTGTCGGCCTCGATGCTTTTCGATTCCTGCTGAACGATGAGCGGTTCCGCGGGATCCCCAAGCTGCTGGAAACACCGAAAAAAATCGAGCACGAATCCGATCGGCGCAATTTGGCCACGCTTCGATCGCTGCTAAACTCCCCGCCCAATGAGCAACCGATTGGCGCCGCCGCGGTTGGGGCAACGCATCGGATTTGAAGCTGGGCGGCTCGTCGTCCCCGACGATCCCATCATTCCCTACATCGAAGGCGACGGAACCGGCCCCGACATCTGGCGCGCGACGCGATACGTAATCGACGGTGCGGTCAAGAAAGTCTACGGCGGGAAGAAAAAAACCGAGTGGTACGAGGTTTTCGCCGGCGACAAGGCAAACGAAACCTACAAGGAGTATCTCCCGCAGGAGACGCTCGAC
>QHVX01000470.1:0-253 GCA_003222375.1 Acidobacteriota bacterium | reverse complement strand
GAATCCGATCGCTCAACGTCACGCTGCGTCAGATGCTCGACCTCTACGCCTGCGTCAGGCCGGTGCGCTACTTCAGGGGCCTGCCCTCACCGGTTCGCGAGCCGGAAAAAGTCGACATGGTGATCTTTCGCGAGAACACCGAAGACGTCTATGCCGGTATCGAGTGGCCGGCGGGATCCGAGGGGGCGAAGAGCGTGATCGGTTTTCTCAACACGATGGAGCGCCGTTCGAGCACGAAGATTCGCGAGAACTC
>QHVX01000467.1:2402-2798 GCA_003222375.1 Acidobacteriota bacterium | reverse complement strand
GTACGCGATATACGGCTGTTCTTTGTACCCCAGTCGCGTGGCGATCTCACGCGCTCTCGCGATGAGCTGTTCCGGCGTGCGGGGCAATTTGTAGAGCGCACTGAATCCGCCGTAGTCGTTCGCGGCTGCGACCACAATGATGCCGACGATGACAGCCATCAAACACGCGAGCGCGTAGCTCGGACGAAGTCCGATCGAAGTGCCGGCCGCCGCTAGCAGCTCCGGCGACGGCGTTTCTCCCGCTGCCAGTGCCGCCGCCAGCGGATCGCTGCCGGGAAGCGCAGCCGCGATGGCCAGCGCCGACGCAGGACGATTGTTGGGATCGGGATCGACGCATTGCAGGATGACGCGTTCGATTGCAGGATTGACGTCCGCGACGACCGACGATGGCGCCGA
>QHVX01000467.1:0-2391 GCA_003222375.1 Acidobacteriota bacterium | reverse complement strand
GGCCGTGCTTTTAGCGTCGAATGCCTGTTTGCCGGTGAAGATCTCGTACAGCACGAGGCCGAGCGAATAGATATCGCTCCTGACGGACACGTCGCTGCCCGTGAGCTGCTCCGGCGCCATGTATGCCGGCGTACCTTCAGAGATGCTTTCCTTCCCGATTTCGGCGTGAAGAGCGGCCAGTCCAAAATCGGTGATGCGCGCCAGTCCCCGCTCATCGAGCATGATGTTCGCGGGTTTCAGATCGCGATGCAGCACGCCTCTCTCGTGCGCTGCCGCGATTCCGGCCGCAATCTGTCGCGCGATTTGAATCGCCTTGGCTTCCGGGAGTCGTCCGATTCTGCGCAGCAGCGTGGAGAGATCCTCACCTTCGATGTACTCCATCGAGATGAAGTGCTGGCCGTCGACTTCGCCGACGTCGTACACCCGGCAGACATTCGGATGCGCGATCTGTCGCGCGACGCGCACTTCGTTGTAGAGCCGCTCCAGCCGCTGCTGGTCTTTCGACATCTCGGACGGAAGGAACTTCAGTGCGACGGCCTGCCCGAGTTTCAAATCGTCGGCGCGAAAGACTTCACCCATGCCGCCGCGTCCCAGCAAAGCGACGATTCGGAATCGATCGCCGAGAATCGTTCCGGGAAGAAAGCGGCCGTGTTTGAGTGATCCGGAGCTGACCGGCGAGCTCGGTCGCGAGCTCACAGGTTTTTGAACAGTGGCATCGGCGCCGCTGACGAGCGTGCCGCACGCAGGACAAAATCGCGCTTCTGCCGACAGCTCGGCCTGGCAGGATTGACAACGCATGGGAGCGGCGTCGGATTTTACCCGACACAGGCACATCGGTTGCTCGTTTGGTCAAGGATGGAAGCGATCGACGCCGAGCGCGAGCCCAGGCCGGTAAGGCTTCGCCTTCTTCAAATCCTCCCCATCCTGGTCGTCCTCGGCTTCCTCGTTCACTTTGTATTGCCGCGGCTCGAGTCGGTCGAAAGCGCGTTCGCGATGATGCGTACGCTAGCGCCGTGGGCGATCGCGATGGCGTTGCTCTTCGAGACCTGAGCTACATCGCCAACGGCGAGCTGCTGCGGTCGATCGTCTCCATCGGCGGCGGACGAATCAGCCTGCTGCGCGCGATCGTGATCGAAATGGCGGCCGGCAGCGTGGCGCTTGTCGCGGCAGGCTCGCTCGGATTCGGAGCCGCGATCTATCGCTGGACGCGCGGACAAACATCGCGCGAAACGGCGATGCTCGCATCGTGGCTGCCGTCGGTTTTCGATTCGCTCACGCTGGTGATCTTCGCGCTGATCGGTGCTGTCGAATTGCTCGTGCGACGCCAACTCTCACGCACGACCGAGACCGCGCTCGCAATCGTGATCATCGCCCTGGGCTCGGCAGTCGGCCTCGTGATCGCGCTTCTCGTTCGCGAAGATTGGATGATCGCGATCACGCTGCGCGCGACACGCCTCATCAAGCGTGTTCGTCCCGAGGCCGATGAGTCGCTGCTGATCGACATCGCGGAGCACGCGTCTGAGGCGTGGAAGGCGATGCGGCACGGCGGATTCTGGCGTCCGGCGTTGTCCTCGCTGCTGTTCCTGACGTTCGATTTTCTATGCTTGCGATACTCATTGCTCGCGGTCGGGCAGCATCCGTACATCTCGACGATCCTGGCAGCGTACGGAGTGCCGTTGCTGCTCGGTCGCTCGAGCTTTCTGCCCGGCGGTATCGCGGTCGTCGAAGTCGCGATGGCGGCGCTGCTGGGTGGGTTGGGCGTGCCGGGAAACGCGGCGGTCGTCGCGGTGCTGACCTACCGGCTCATTTCGTTCTGGCTGCCGGCAGCCGCAGGAGTGCCGATGGCGATCGCGCTGGAGTCGCAGAGGAAACGGCTTGCGGCGTGAGACGCCTATAATCGAGCAGTGACGCGGACCGATCGCTCCAGCTATAAGACACGGCGCACGACGCTCGAAAAGTCGGATAAGCCGTCCGAGGGAACGACTGCTGCGCAACGGGTCCTGATGGTGTGGCAACTCACGCGCGAAGCGTGGACGTTCAAGGATGGTCATTGGGATGAACCGCGACTTCGCCGAGATGTTGGACGCGTTATCCGCCGCGGGCGCTGAATTTCTGATCGTTGGTGCACATGCCCTTGCGGCGCACGGCCGGCCTCGTGCTACAGGTGACCTCGACATTTGGATCCGTCCAAGCGCTGAAAACGCCGAACGCGTCTGGCGCGCGCTCGTTCAATTCGGCGCGCCGCTGACCGAGCTCCGTTTGGAGGATCTTGCAACCCCGCAGATCGTTTTTCAGATCGGAATTGCACCAGCACGCATTGACATTCTCACTTCGCTCACCGCCTTGAAATTCGACGATGCATGGTCACGTCGTCAGATGGTTGAGATCGAG
>QHVX01000148.1 GCA_003222375.1 Acidobacteriota bacterium | reverse complement strand
TCGACCGCGTTCGAAAAGGCGACGTTGTCACCATCACGCATCGCGGCGAGCCGGTTGCCGAGGTTCGTGGCGTGGAGCGCTCAGCGACCACGCTCGGCGATCGACTCGAGGAGCTCGAGCGCAGCGGCATTCTTTCGCCCTCCGCCGGCCGGAGTGTGTTCAAGCCTTTCGGCCGAAAACCGGGCGCGCTCAAGCGATTCCTGAAATCCCGCGAATGAAAGCGGCCTACATCGACACCTCATGCCTTGTTGCCATCGCCTTGAGCGAGCCCGGCGCCACGCGCCTCGCAAGATCCCTGCGTTCGTATGATCATCTGCTGGCATCCAATCTTCTGGAAGCAGAGCTTCGATCTGTTCTCCACCGCGAGCGAATCACCAAGGATCCTTCCCCCTTGCTCGCGGGGATCCATTGGGCTTATCCCGATCGTTCGCTGACCGCAGAAATGACGACCATCCAAAAGGTCGGTTACGTCCGGGGGGCCGACCTATGGCATCTGGCTGTAGCACTGTTCATCGATCCTGAGCGAGAAATCCACTTCCTGACGCTTGACGACCGCCAACGCGAAGTCAGCCGGCAGCTCGGTTTCGGCGGCTAAGCATGGACTATTGAAGTCGCTTCGTGCGTTACCGGCCGCGAATGCAGTTCCGTTACGACATTCGCAACGTCGCGATCATCGCGCACGTCGACCACGGCAAGACTACGCTGGTCGACGCGCTGCTGAAGCAGGCCGGGGCGATCCGCGCCAATCAGCAGGTCGACGAGCGCGTCATGGACTCGAATGATCTCGAGCGCGAGCGCGGGATCACGATCCTGGCGAAGAACACCTCCATCCGATACGTCGTCGATGCACCCGGCGCACATCACGAGGCGACGCACACGGCGTCAGGACACGACCTTCCTGCGGCATTCGTCCATCCGCGGGAGGTCAAGATCAACATCGTCGACACGCCCGGCCACTCCGATTTCGGCGGAGAGGTGGAGCGCGTGCTGTCGATGGTTGAAGGTGTCATCCTGCTGGTCGACGCCGCCGAAGGGCCGATGCCGCAGACGCGATTCGTCCTCCGCAAAGCGCTGGCACTCGGACTTTTGCCGATCGTGGTGATCAACAAGATCGACCGCAGCGACGCGCGGCCGCAGCCGGTGCTCAACGAAGTCTTCGATCTGATGATCGAGCTGGGCGCCTCTGACGAGCAGCTCGATTTCCCGATTCTTTATGCCAGCGGCCGCGCTGGTTTCGTTCGCACATCGCTCGAAGATTCCAACAATGACGTCGAACCGCTTTTCGACGCGATCCTCAAGAAGATTCCACCGCCTCCCGGAAACGCGGAAGCGCCGCTACAGCTGCTCGTCTCGGCCGTCGACTACAACGATTACGTCGGACGCCTCGGCATCGGCCGCATTCAACGCGGACGCATCCGGCAAGGCGAAGACGTCGTATTGATTCTTCGCGACGGGAATCCACAAAAAGGACGCGTCTCGAAGCTGACGATTTTCGAAGGGCTGAAGCGCGAAGAAGTGGCCGAAGCGGCGGCTGGAGAGATCGTGGCGGTGGCGGGATTCGCGGACGTCGAAATCGGCGAGACCTTCGCCGACGCCATCACTCCCGAGCGGCTCGAACCGATCGCGATCGACGAGCCGACCGTGTCGATGTTCTGGCTGGTCAACGATTCGCCGTTTGCGGGCACCGAGGGAAAGTACGTCACCTCACGCAATTTGAAGGAGCGCCTGGAGCGCGAGACGCGCAAGGACGTCGCGCTGCGCGTGCGCGAGACCGATCTACCCGATCGATTCGAAGTCAGCGGCCGCGGCGAGCTGCACCTCTCGATTCTCGCGGAGAACATGCGCCGCGAGGACTTCGAGTTCGCGCTCTCGCAGCCGCAGGTCATCCTCAAAGAAGTCGACGGGAAGACGCTCGAGCCGTACGAAGCGCTGGTCGTCGACATCGAAGAGCAGCATGTCGGCGCGATCATGGAAAAATTTCAGGCGCGGCGCGGCGAGATGACCGACATGGTCAATCCCGGCAGCGGACGCGTGCGCATCGAGTTCAAGATTCCGACGCGCGGACTCTTCGGAATCCGCACCGAATTTTTGACAGAGACGCGTGGAACCGGATTGCTCTACCACACCTTTCTCGAATACGGACCTTACCGCGGCGAAATTACGAGTCGTACACGTGGCGCGCTGGTCGCGAAAGAAGCCGGCGACACGACTGCCTACGCGATCGAGCCGCTGCAGGAGCGATCCACTCTGTTCGTCGTCCCGGGGCAGAAGATCTACGGCGGCCAAGTCGTCGGCGAAAACTCCCGCGATGTCGACATGGTCGTGCAGGTCTGCCGCAAAAAGCACCTCACCAACATGCGCGCGTCGACCTCCGACATCGCAGTGCAGCTCGCGCCGGCGCGCATCATGACGCTCGAGCAATGCCTCGAGTGGATCGACGAGGATGAGTTCGTCGAGGTCACGCCGGAGTCGATCCGCATCCGGAAGCGGATTCTCGATCACTCCGCGCGCGAGGTCGCGCGGAAGCGCTCGGCCGCAGCAGTCTAATTCTGGCAGCCGCGACAGCGGATCTGGCCCGTTCATCGCAAGTCTTTCTTTGCTGAATTCTGAGTAAGGGAGATTGCCAGATGAGTATTCGAGCGAACACAGCTTTATTGAGTTCTCTGTTGCTGGTTGCGCCTTCTCTTTTTGCCGATCACGACAAAGGAAAAGGGCGACATGGTGACGACGAGAAGAAATTCGAACGCAAGGTCAAGGTGGAGCACGAGAACGAACGCGAGGACGACGAGGTCAAAGTCAAAGTCGCACGGAAGGTAAGAGTCGTTCCCGCGAACCGGGTTGTCATCATTAACAATGATGTGAATCGACTCGAGTCGATTCTCGCGACGACGCAGGGATCGGCGGTCGTTTTCGCGCAACCGACGCTGATCCGAGTCGGCAACGAAGCAAACGTTCTTGCCAACCGCATCGTGTCGAACGTCGTTGTGATCCGGAATCCGAACGCGCTCAGCGCAGCCCGAACGTTGCGGGCGCAAATTCGCCAGCTTCGCGCCGCCGCCGTTCGCGGCGACGCCGCCGCGTTCCGTCTGCGAGCGCGCGAAGCGCTGCCGCTGGTCATACGGATCGACGGAATGGTTTAGGCGGTGCAAATAGGGCGTGGGCAAATATCCGCTCGCGGACCGCGTCACGCCCGTCAATGCCTCATCGGCCGTTGAATGCGTTCACTGCGGGAGCGCAATCGTGGTCAGCAGACGGGACAAACTCAACGGGTTTCTCGTGGAGTGCCCGTCGTACGCTGGAGCGCTCGTGCGGTCGGCGCGGCCAGTCTGATTCTGAATGGCCTCAGCTTCTTCTTCACGATGCGGCCTGCAAAGGCCCTGATCGCGCTGATCGTCTGGGCTGCTGCGATCTATTTCCTTCTGCCGAAGACCGAATATGCGCCGGATTGGGTCCAGGCGTCGGCGTTCATCGCCTTCTTCCTGGGGCCGGTAATCATCAACATGGCGCTGCTGGTGCGACATCAAATCGATCTCGACCGCCATCCGATCGCAGCGCGCGCGGCCTAATAGTGACTACTTCAGTTCGTAGCCACCCGCGCCAACGACATACCACTTGCCGTCCGGTCCCTTGACCCGCATGCTGAAGGTGCTCTTCGGCACAGGCTTGTCCGTTCCCGGACGCGGCCAGACGTAATTGGTCCAGCCGCCGCCTTTTTTCTTCGACGCCTCCATGAGGTCCATTCCAACTTTCTTTCCATTGGCGTCGACGATGTCGGCATTGTTCTTCCCGATCATCGAGGCATTGGGATGGCAGAGGATGGTGTTGTTGTCGGGACTATCGACGAAGACGTAATAGTCGCCCTTCATCCAGTCGCTGCTCTTGAACGTGTCGCATGACGGACCGCTCTTCGCGACCACCTTGGCAGCGTCCTTGACGTAGGCCTTGATCGCGTCGCGCGTGTTCTTGGTGGGGACATGCGATTTCGCGAACAGCGTCGCGGTGCTGACCAGAAGAAGAAGAGAGAGAACCCACGCATACTTTCGTGACATGACCTTCTCCTTTCAGGGAATTGAGAGGCTTATACCGGAAGACGCTCCATCAGCGCAATGAATCGCGGATCTTTCCGCAGCGGATCGAGGCGTGGCTCGGCGCGGAAGTAGATGCACCACGAGCTCGATTCAGCGAGCGCGCGATTCAGCTCGTTGAGCGCCTTGTCGTGATCGCCGAGGCCGATGTTGATGATGGCGCGATCGAAGGGCGACACGTACCTCGGATCGCTCTCGAGCTGCTGCAGCAGCGACCGCGCTTCTGCCTTGTGCCCCGAGAGCCCGAGTGCGTGCCCGAGGCCCGCGATCCCGAATGTCGCATTCGGCACCAATTCATGCGCGCGCCGAAACGCGGCGATCGCTTCCGGCATCATCCCCTTTTGTTCGTACGCCAGGCCACGAAAGTAGTGCGCAAAGTAGCTATCCGGATACAAGGCCAGCGCGTTGACGCATTGCTCCAACGCACGGTCGGGTTGTCGTGTGTAGATGTAGTGCCAGGCCAGATGAGTCACCACCGGCGGATCGAGCGGGTCGAGCTCGAGCGCCTTCAGGCTCTCTCGAAGAGACTCCTGCGTGCGCCCGCGGGCGATGAAGTAATGCGAATAGAAATGATGCACGTTCGAATCCGACGGCTTCAAACTGATGGCACGCTGGAAACTGCTCTCGGCGGCCGGAAAATCGCGCTCGTAATGCAATTGCTCGAAGGCAAGCGCCTGGTAGCCTTCTGCGAGCTCCGGATCGAGAGCGAGGGCCTGTTCCGCGGAAGCTTTAGCTCTTGGGAATGCGACATTCGCGGGCAGCCGCCCCGTTTCCCACGTCCCCATCGCGTCGTACGTCAGCGCCACGCCGGCGTGCGCGAGCGCATCAGCCGGATCGATGCGGCGAGCCTCCTCGAAGTAGGCAAGCGCTTTCTCCAATCCCGCGGGCCGTCGGGTCCAGAAATACCGGCCCTTCAGGTAGGCCTCGTAGGCCTTCGGATTCCGTGTGTGGGTTCGGGACATGCGCTTTGCGGCATCGCCGCTGATCCGGATCTGGAGATGCTCGGAGACATCGCGCACGATGTCGTCGTGCAGGTTGAGCAATTCGGACGCGCTTCGGTTGTACTGCTGGCCCCACAGTTGGACGCCGTCGGAAGTGCGCACCAGCTCGACCTTGAGGTTCACCAGATCGCGCAATTGACGGAATTCGCCGAGCACGACGGCGTCGACGCCGAGGTCCTTGCCGATCTCGCGGGGATCGGCTTCTTTTTTCTTGTATCGGAAGACCGTGCTTCGCGCCAGCACGCGGATGTTCGGGAGCTGCGAAAGCGAATTGATGATGTCGTCGGTAATGCCGTCGCTGATGTAATCGGTGTCGGGATTTCGCGTCGCGTTCGCAAACGGAAGGATCGCAAGCGATTGAATGGAAGTCGCCGGTGTGCGCGTTTGCCACGGACGTTTCGCGATGACCGCAACGATGATGATCAACGCGATTACAGCCGCTAGCAGCGCCGGCCAGCGCGGACGGCGCCTGACGATGGGTTGCGTGGCGCCCGATTCAATCTCGCGGATGACCGATCGCAGCTCGATGGCCGCCTCCTTGATCGACTGGTAGCGATCTTCGGGCGCCTTGGCGAGGCAGCGCGCGACGACGCGCTGTAGATCGGCCGGGATCGCGCGGCCCGAGTCAATCAATG
>QHVX01000168.1 GCA_003222375.1 Acidobacteriota bacterium | reverse complement strand
GTACGCTGCGGTCGGAATGCTCGTCGCGATCGCGAGTGCGAGTTGTGCAAAGCCGAGGCTCTCGCGGGGATTGGATTCGACGATGTCGTAGGCGATCGACGTCAGTTCCTGCACGAATCCCGCTGTGCGCCAGTCCGCCGGGATCTCCCAATCCCAAACTTCGGCGGACGACGCGCGCAGCGAGGCGACCGTCTTGCGAGCTGCCTCTCGCTCGGCGGTCAGTTGGGCAATCGTCCGCAGGAATTCGTCACGGCGCTCGCGCACGGCCGTCATGGCTCCCCTCGCTTTTGGTAGCGATCTTTCGCCTGGCGAAGGCATCGGCTGATCAGCTTTTGCGCGTACTTCGCCGAGGTGTCCAGCTCGGCCGCCACTTCCGGCACGCTGTAGCCCTCCAGATATCGCAAACGCAGCGCGATCTGGCATTTGGCGGTGACGCAGGCGAACGCCTCCCGCGCCGCCAACTGATCGGGTAACGCGTCAACGACGCGCGCCAGACTCGGATCGGGTATCTCACGCGATTCCGGTAAAAGCGACACGTGGCGCGCGCGGACTCGCAGAAAGTGCTTCGTCGCATTACAAAGAGCGCTGACCAGCCAGGCGCGCAATTTGATGATTTCGTGGGCTTTGAGAAAGTACGCCAGGAAGACTTCGTGGGCCAGCGCCTCCGCATCGAGTTCCGAGATTTGGTAGCGCTTGATGGCGGTCTTGACCAGGAACAGATAGTTCTCCTCGTAGACCGCACCGAAGTCATCGGTACGTGCGTCGAGCGCCGTGGCTGTGTGGACCTCAGCGACCATCAGGGAGAACAAAAACTGTAACACAGCGAGGGTAGCAATCCGGGTCTGGCCGTCACTCTTTAATGATGCAGCAGCCACTTACGGATTTCCTCCGATACGTCACCCTTGTCCGAGTGTTCAATGGAAACATCGCCCTGTGGCTGCATATCCTTCGCAACACGTCGCGCGATGGGAGCAACGATGCAGACTTTCTCCGCTGGCTACAGGGCCAGTGTGCTTCCGATCCACACCTGATCGACGAGATTCGCCAGACAGTCGACGCCAGCGGCCTCTGGCCCAGCGAGTCGTTATGATGCGTCCCGATGCTGGTCGATCTCAGCCACACGATCGAGCACGGGATGATCACGTACGCCGGCCTGCCGCCGCCCGCGATTTCTGATTTCCTCAGCCGCGAGGCTTCGCGATCGCGCTATGCGGCCGGCACGGAGTTCCACACTGGCCGCATCGACATGGTCGCCAACACCGGAACGTACCTCGACAAGCCGTCGCATCGTTTCGCAGACGGCTCCGACGTGTCGATGATTCCGCTCGATGCGGTGGCCGGTATTCCGGCCTTGCTTTTGCGCGCGAAGGGACGCTCGATCGATGCGGCCGCGATCGCAGGTCACGATCTCAGGGGGAAGGCTCTGCTGATTCACACCGGATGGAGTCAGCATTGGCGCACGGAGACTTACTTCAACAATCAACATCCGTTTGTCAGCGGAGACGCTGCTGAGAAACTGGCGCGAAGCGGCGTACGACTCGTCGGCGTCGACTCCTACAACATCGATGACACAGCCGACCAGAGCCGCCCCGCCCACACGCTCCTTCTCGGCGCCGGCATTTACATCGTCGAGCATTTGACGAATCTGGAATCGCTTCCCGACCTGGGCCCAATCCACTTCTTCGCGGTGCCGGCGAAGGTGCGAGGACTCGGAACATTTCCTGTGCGCGCGTTCGCAATGGTGTAATTGAGCCGAAGTGAAGAGAATCGGTCGCGAGATCGCAGCCTTTGGTTTCTTTCTCGCGATCGCGATCGCGTTCACGTGGCCGCTCGCCATCCGCCTCTCCACGGGAACGTCCGACCTCGGCGATCCGCTGCTCAACACGTGGATCCTCGATTGGGATCTGCACGCCGCGACTCACTCGCCGTCACATCTCTACCAGGCGCCGATTTTTTATCCCGGCAAATATCCGATCGCCTACAGCGAGAATCTCTTCGGCATCGCCATCATCGCGCTGCCGTTTTATCTCGCCGGCTGCCCGCCTCTCGTCATCTACAACCTCATGTTCATCCTCGGTTTCGCGTTTTGCGGATACGGAGCCTACGTCCTCGTCCGCATCGCGACCGGGTCATCGGCCGCGGGGATCATCGCGGGCGTTTTGTACGCGTTCGTTCCCTTTCGTTTCGATCACATGCCGCATCTCCAGATCATCTGGGGAGGATGGCTTCCGTTGATGCTGGCCGCCCTTCTCCACTACTGGAAACATTCGACGTGGTGGACGGCAGCAGGCTTCGGAACTGCCCTGCTCATGAATGGCCTGTCGAACGTTCACTACTTCCTCTTTGGAACGCTGGCGATCGCGATCACGATCTTCGTGCTCGCGTTTGTCGACCGCCGATTCGATTGGAAATTCTGGCTTCGTCTTGCGGTCGCGGGAGGACTCGCCGTTGCGCTGATGATTCCCGTCCTCTGGCCCTACAAAGTCGTTTCGGAGCTTTACAAACTCAAGCGCGAGCCCGATGAGGTGCTGTGGGGATCCGCGAACTGGACGGACTGGCTCACGCCGACGTTCGCGAGCAAGACGTACGGCGATCTGATTCCGGCGGAGAAGACGCAGCCGGAGCGACATCTCTTTCCCGGTTTATTCGTTTTGTTTCTCACGGTCGCGGCGATCGTCCGGTACGGCGACGAAGACAGAAGTCGTCCCTTGCTGCGGGCGCTCGACATCGCGATCGTCGCGCTTGCGATCGTCAGCTATTGGGGCGCGATCACGCCGTCCAAATACATCCTGCGGCTGTGGGGCATTCGTATTCTCAGCGTCAGCAGCAGCGATCTGCCGTTCACGCTTCTGCTGTTACTCGTTTTCATTCGACTGTTGATCCAGCGACCGGTTGTGCGATTGCCGCGCACGTTTTGGATCGGGGTGCTCTGGATCGCGATCGGTCTGCTCGGATCGTTCGGCGTGCACACGTTCTTTCATTCGATGCTCTATCACCGCATCCAGGCGTTCCAGAGCATCCGAGTTCCGGCGCGATGGGCGGTCATCGCGTACGTCGGTCTCGCCCTGACGGCAGGATTCGGCGCCGCCGCTTTGATGCGCAGGAAGCGCGCGATGTCTTTTCTCGTCTTGCTCGCGATTGCGATTTTCGACATGCGACCCCGTGTCCGGTGGGAACACGCAATCGTCGAGATCGATCCCGTCTACCGCTGGCTCCGGGATGCGCAATATCGCGGCGCTTACGTCGAGCTGCCCGTCGAAGAAGGAAATGCGCAGGCGCTGTATCTGCTCAGTCACACGTTTCATCATCGCCTCACTCTCAACGGCACGTCGGGATTCGAGCCGCCCACGCACTGGCATCTTCGCGAGCTGAGTTTTGAAAAGCAGTGGACGGCGGAGATGACGCGCTACATCGCGAAACTCGGCGCGTCGATCGTGATCGTTCACGACGACTGGCTTCGCGGGCAGACGGAGAAGGTTCACGGCTGGCTTCGCAGCGAGATCGCAGCCGGACGGCTGATTTTTCTCCGGCGTTTTGATCATCGCCTTGGCGGCGACTTCGTTTTCGGCGTGGCAGCGAATTGCGCCGATTGCCCTCGCTTTTCGCGGCCGGAGCAGCGCGCAGATCTCGAGCGCATGCTCAGCGGCCAGCCGGTGTACCTCAATCGCACATTCGGGGTCGTCGATTTTCCCCGCGAAGAAAAAATCCCAGGCAGGAACCTGACTGTTTCCGGATGGGCGCTCTCGCCGAACGGAATCCGCGAGGTCGACATCCTGCTCCACAGCGCCACGAGGCGCTACCGCGCGACGCTCACCGATCGCGGCGACGTGCAGGCAAAGTTTCCGTGGTATCCGAAGGTCAGCCGTGCCGGTTACACGATCACGATTCCGAAGCGTCCGCGCGGAGTTCCGAAGTACACCGACATGCAGGTCGAGATCGTCGACGGAAGCGGCGCTCGCACGCGCCTGCCCGATCGGCTCATCGAGTGGTGAGGCACTCGATGAGCGAATGCCACGCCGGCGATGATCCGTCGACGATGTAGCGCGCGCCGTCGATGTTGATCTCGTATTCGAAAGCATCCGCTTCGGCGTTGGGCGCCGCGCGCTCGACCCTCGCGCGTGTCGCGAGCTGCTCGATCGTTCGGCGCTGATCGGCAGGCAGTGTAGCGGTATCGATCTCGCGCCGGAGCATGAGGCCGGAAAATCCGCCGCTTCGCGTCAGTCCGATCCGCATCAGCTTGCTGCCCGTGGCCGCTTGCGCGTGCGCGGTAAGTCGGCTCCGAATTCTCCGGCCGCCATCGGCGGAGTGAATGCCGCTTCGCGCAGCGGCAAGCGTGGTCCGTCGCCCACGACCGCCGCCGACACCGTAACGCCGACCGTCTTCCACGCCTCGGCAACCGCATGTTGCGGAGCGCTGCCAGTTCCGAACAGCTCGGCGGCAGCTGCATACGTTGTGTCGGCGCAATCCTGAAACTGCGCGGCCGCGTGGAGTTTCCGCGTCAGCGTCACGTACCAGATTTTTCCCGCCACCTCCCACGCCTTGCCGCCCAGGAGCGTGGCGGCGAGGTAAAAGGCGCGGTTGGGAATGCCACTGTTGATGTGCACCCCGCCGTTGTCGCTGCGCATGCGCTTGTAATCACGCATCTGCGCCGGCTGCGGGTCCTTTCCGATTTGCGGATCGTCGTACGCCGTCCCTGGCGCTTTCATCGATCGAATCGCAGCGCCGTGCACTCGACTCGTGAAGAGGCCGGCGCCGACGAGCCAATCCGCTTTGTTCGCCGTCTGCTTGAGCGAGTATTGCTTCACGAGCACGCCGAAGACATCGGAGAAGTGCTCGTTGAGCGCGCCGGATTGATCGTGATATTCGAGCGCCGCACTGTACTGCGTGACGCCGTGCGTCAACTCGTGACCGATGACATCAAGAGCTTTCGTGAATCGTTCGAAGAGCTTTCGATCGCCATCGCCGTAGATCATCTGCCGGCCATTCCACTGCGCGTTGTCGAAATCGACGTCGTAGTGAACGGTCGAATCGAGACGAAGTCCTTTGTCGTCGACCGAATTGCGGCCGTAGATCTTTTTATAAAAGTCGTACGTCTTGCCGGCGCCGTCATAGGCTTCGTTGACTGCGACGTCGCGCGTCGGACCATCGCCTTCGCCGCGAACCAGCTTTCCGGGCAGCGTGCGTCCATTGCGCGCGTCGTACACCGTGCGTCGCTTCTCGCCTGGTGAGACCGCGACGACCGATGCGAGCGTAGCGAGCGCCATCCGCTCGCCACGAATTTGCGCCGACTCCTCCAGCGTCGCCTGCGCGCGGTCGCGTACAACATCGTCATCGGCATGCTCCGCCAGATGCCGCAGGATGCGATGAAGCATGGCCTACAAGGTAAGTCACTTTCTCGCGCGGCGCTACCCGTTTTTGATACCGTCCGCACCACGGAGGTCCAACATGCGCCGAGTTCTGATTGCGGTCGCTTCTCTTCTGCTCACTGCGTCGCTGTTCGCCAGCCCTTGCGACAATCCCTACATCACGATCAGCGGAATCGCGGGCGAGCTCAACGCTCCATGCGCGGGCGGAGTCGATTTCATCTCCGCCAAAACTGTCGGCAACACGCTCACGATCGTGAAGCGCATCGACAAGGCTTCGGTGCCACTGTACGGCGCATGTGTCTTAGCGACGCCGATCGCCGAAGCGTCGATCGTCATCGCGTCGCAAAAGGCCCGCTACCATTTCACAAATCTGATTGTGAGCTCCGATTCGCAGTCGGCGAATCCGGCCGGCGAGACCGTGACGCTGAACTTTGCCGGAATGGACTACACCGATTCCGCAACAGCAGCGGGTGCGGCTGCGCGGCCGCGCGAGGTGAACATCACCGGCACCGCGCGACAAACTCCGGTTGCAATCGCGCTGGTCAATGGCAACAGTGCACAAGCGGCGACAACGTGGCAGGCAAGCGTCGCCGGCGGCATATCTACAACCTCGATTCAACTTCAACCGCAGATCACGGCGGCCACAGCGGTGGCGCCGGCCGGCCGAACCGCGTCCCTGATTCCGACAACGCAATGTGTCGAGTTGCGCACTGGCTCCGCGGTGGCAGCGCGATACGTCGTGCAGGGAAACATCCCGCCGCAGGGCGGCAATCTGCAGATCAGCAAAATGCAGATTCAGATTCCGCCCGGCCAGTCGTGCGCCTTCATGACGGGTGCTGCGACGTTCACGATTCGTAGTCGCTAGTTTTTCAGAATGTCCGCGATCGCCTCCAGTGCGCGCGGATCGTTCTTCTGACCGAGCCAGAAGGCCGCCTTCTTGCGGACTTCGCGGCTGCGATGGTGTTT
>QHVX01000167.1 GCA_003222375.1 Acidobacteriota bacterium | reverse complement strand
TCTTCCCGCGAGCGCGCGTTCGCGATGATTGTGCCGACCGCGTGGAACACCGCGATCGTTCCGTAGATCTTCGTGAGGATCGCGAAGACTGCCAGCGCCAGCAGAAGCGGAACGCCGACGACATACGGAACGAGATAGCTGAAGAGAATCGCGGTCAGGACGAAGCTCGTCACTGCCACGAGGCCGAGGGCGAAGCAGTGGAGCGGGGACATGCGAAGCTCGATCGATGAGTAGCGAATCTCGCGGCCGCTGATCAGCGTGAGGACGATGGCAGCGATGATCCAGACGAAAAGCACCGAGACGATGACTGCGGTACGCGTCATCATCGATGCCGCTTCCGAGAGCGAAAAGGAGGACTTGAACGGTGGCGCGGCGATCAGCGCGGTCACCGCCGTCGCGACGATTGTCAGCGCGAGAAGCAGCGCTTTACGCATCGATACCTCGCGGCGCGCGGCGGAGCAGGAGCACGAGAAGCGTGTTGACGACCAGGAACGCCGCCGCAAATCCGATCGGGCCTAGCGGCCGCACAGCCTCATCCGCCATCGCGAGCGTTCCGCGCCAGTCGAATCGCGCTCCGGCCGACATCGCGCTGAAGAGTGAAATTCCGGCAATCATGCAAAGGGAGAACGCGATTGTCAGAAGTGCCAGCGCGCCGCCGATCACCAACGGCCACGATCGATATCCCGCCCCCTCCCACCCGGCCATCGGCAACGCGTCGACGTTGACGGCCTTCGATTCGACCCGCGCGTCGAGGAGCGCGTACAGCTCGCGGCAGGCAAGACAGTCGCGAAGATGCGCGAGGTTCGCTTCAGGACTTTCGGCGTAGCGTTGACAGTCGGCGTTCATAGAGGTTCGACGAAAGTGTCGAGCTGCTCCTTCAGCAGATTGCGTGCGCGAAAAAGCTTGTTCTTGACCGTGCCGAGCGGGAGCCTCTTCATCGATGCGATTTCTTCGTACGACAGCTCTGCGAAATGGCGCAGCTGGATCAATTCTCGATAATCGGGCGGCAGATTCTCCACTGCTTTCTCGATTGCCGCGCCGAGCTGTTTGTTTTTCAGCGCGCGATAGGGCGAGACGCCTGGATCGGCAAACTCGCGCTCCTTCTGCGGCTCGTCTTCGGTCGGCCGCGCCAGCGGCACTTCGATCACGGTCTTCTTGCGGAGAACGTCGATGGCGGCATTCTGCGCGATTCGAAAGAGCCAGGTCGAAAACTGGTACTTTGAATCGTAGCGATCGAGCGCGAGATAGACCTTCACGAAGATGTCCTGGGCCAGATCGTGCGCTTCTTCGTAACGATGCGTGATCCGGTAGACGTAGTTGATGACGCGCTTCTCATAGCGTCGGACCAGGTCCGTAAAACGGTCGCGATCGCCCTCGAGGATTCGCGCCACCAGGGCGCGGTCATCGAGTTGCTCACGTTCGGCCATGGTCTACTACGGCTCCCTCCGGCTAAAGTTTTCAGCCAGCGGATAATACACACGCCCCGATGATTGAAATCCGGAACTTGACCAAGAAGTACGGGACGTTCACGGCGGTCGACGATATCTCGCTGACTGTCTCACCCGGCGAGATTTACGGCTTCCTGGGCCCGAACGGCGCCGGCAAGACGACGACCATCCGCATTCTCGCCGGCCTATCGCTGCCGACCTCAGGCGTGGTGCGGATCGCGGGCCACGACGTCGGCTCCGACGGCGCCCGCACGAAGTCGATTGTCGGGTACGTTCCTGACCGGCCGTATCTGTATGAGAAGCTGACCGGCCGCGAGCTGCTCCAGTTCGTCACGAATCTCTACGGCCGCGAATGGCGTGATTGCGAATCGCGCGCGCTGGAGCTGCTGCGCTACTTCGACATCATCGATTGGACGGATGCGCGGATCGAGAATCTGTCGCACGGGATGAAACAGAAACTCGTGATCGTCGCATCGCTGGTGCACGATCCGGCGGTTCTGGTGATCGACGAGCCGATGGTCGGACTCGACGCGCTCGCGCAGAAGCAGGTCAAGGTCCTGCTGCGGCGGCTGGCGACCGAAGAGAAAACGATATTCCTCACCACGCACACGATGTCGGTGGCGGAAGCGGTGTGCGATCGCATCGGCATCCTGCATCGCGGACGCATCATCGCGACCGGCACGACGCCCGAGCTGAAAAGCAATCGGGCTCTCGAAGATGTTTTCCTGGAGCTGACCTACGGCAACGATTGATTCGCTCCGCGCGCGCTATCGCAGCCGCGACGTCGACCTGCTCCTCTCCGATCTCGTCGGGCAGCCGCTTCCGTACGTTCTGGCGCATGGCGAGGCGCTGGTCGACGGGTCGCGCATCGACGCCGCGATGCGACGCCGACTGGCCGGCGAGCCGCTACAGTACATCCGCGGCAAGACGGAGTTCTTCGGCCGCGAATTTCGCGTCGACGATCGCGTGCTGATTCCGCGTCCCGAAACCGAGATTCTTGTCGAGACGGCGATCGAGCGCATCGATCGAGGAGCGCGCGTCGTCGACATCGGCACGGGAAGCGGATGCATCGCGGTGACGCTGGCACTGGAGCGGCCGGATCTTCGCGTGATGGCAACAGATATTTCGGCTGGCGCACTGGCGGTGGCCGCTCAGAATGCAAATGGTTCGGTCAAGCTGGTTGGCTCAGATCTTCTTGCGGCCTTCGTCGAGGACTTTGACTGGATCGTGTCGAATCCGCCGTACATCGCGTCCGCCGAGATCGAGTCGCTGGCCACCGAAGTGCGCGATCACGAGCCGCGAGGCGCGCTCACGCCCGGCCCGGCGGGAACGGAAGTCATCGCGCGAGTTCTCGATCAGGCCGGACGCGCGCAGATCATTCTCGAGATCGCATTCGGACAACTCGAAACCGTGCGCGATCTCGCGGCCGCGCATCACTTCAACGTCGACGCCGTCCGCAACGATCTCGCCGGAATTCCGCGCGTCGTCGTATTATCGCGGCATGGCTGGAAGTGATCGCTGCCTCTTCTGCCGGATCGCGCATGGCGAGATCCCGGCGAAAAAAGTCTACGAAGATCCCGATGTCGTGGCATTCCACGACATCAATCCGCAGGCGCCCACGCACGTCATCGTGATCCCGCGAAAACACATCCCGAGTCTCGACGACATGTCGGAGGCCGACGGGGCAGCGGTCGGGACGGCGATGGTGCGCCTGGCGCAGATCGCGCGCGACCTGCATCTCAACTCCGATGGCTACCGCGTGGTCGTCAATCACGGCGAGGCCGCCGGCCAGACGGTCTTCCACATTCACTTTCATCTGTTAGGCGGACGAAACTTCGGCTGGCCGCCCGGCTAAGGCAGAAGGCAGAAGGCAGAAAGCAGTAGTTAGAGGACTTCAGCCTTCTGCCTTCTGCCTTCTGCCTTCTGCCTTTTAAGCCGGCGGCGGTACACGGAACCGCGATCCGCTGAACGTGATCGAGCGGGTTGTCTTTTTCCGCGACATCTTGCGTTGCGACAGGAAGTCTTCCTTCGCCTCGCTGAGCGACGCCGGCACGTACGTCGCGCCGGCGGCCAGGGTCGTCTGACGATCGCGCGCGAACGCCGAGCCGCCGGCCACGATCATCAGCTCGGGGGACTTTTCATTGATGAGTTGAATGAGCGCGTAGCCGATGTTGACGTGATCGGGATTCGTGCACGACACGAACACGGCCTCCGGCTTCACCTCGGCGATGAATGCCAGGAGCTCGTCGTCGGGCAAATCGGTGAAGTAGTCGATCGAATACCCTTCCTCGCGCAGCAACTGCGTGAACATCAGCGTGCCGAGCGAAAGACGTTCGCCGGCCACCGACACCGCCACAATGTGACGCGCCGGATCGGGCGTTCCGGCGTTCCGATCGCCGAATCGAATGATCAACTCGCGGATGACGTCTTTGATGAAGTGGTCATGCGCGGGCGAGATGCGCTTCCGCTCGAGCTCCTCTTGCGCAAACGTGAGCGTCGGGATGAAAAGATCGGTGAACATCTCTTCCATCGTGTCGCTCTCCGCGTGCCGATCTGCGATCGCGATCGCGCCGGTGCGGTCGCGCAGCAGCAGCCGGTTGTAGAAACTGAGATATCCCTCCAGCGGATCCTCCGCGCCGAACAGGATCGAGAAAATTCGCAGCGCCGGAATGAATTCGCCGCCGACGGTGAGGCACACGGATATCGGCGTCGCGAGAAGCAATCCGACCGGTCCCCACAGCCAGCCCCAGAAAATCGCGGAGACCAGCAGCGCGATCGGCGAGACCCCGACACGATGGCCCACGACGATCGGCTCGACGAATCCGCCGATCACCTGATCGCTCAGGATGAAGAGTCCGAGCACCGCCAACGGCAAATACCAATTCGGCGCGAGGGCGATCATCAGAAAAGTCGGCAGCGCGGCGCTGAGAAACGCGCCGACGTATGGAACGAATCGCATCAATCCTGCGAACACGCCCCACAACACCGCGTGCGGCACGCCGAGAAAAAACAGCCCGAGGCCGATCAGGAATCCGAAGCCGAGGTTGAGGAGCGCGAAGGTCAAGAGATAGCGGCTGATGCGATGCGACGTCTCGCCGATCGCCTGCGTCGTCACGGTCAGATGCGCGCGGCCGGCGAGCCGCAACAATTTGTCGCGCATCTGTTCGCGTTCTTTGAGAAGGAAGAAGACGAGGACGACCACGAGGAATGTCGCGGCGACGAATTCGACGGTCGGAGCCATCGCGCGATAGCGATCGCGAACTGTGTTGTCCGGAAGAACACGAACGCTCAGCGGCTTTTCTTCAGGTCCAGGCGGCTCGGTCACGCGTTGCAGCGTCCGCTGAAATCTTTCGAAGACCGCCAGTCCGGTTGACGAACGCCGGAGGAACCGAAGCTTTTGTTCAACGCGCTGGAGCGTGCCGGTTTGCGCGGATTCCTGCGCGACAGCGTTGAACTGCTGGTAGATCCAGTAACCGCCGAGGGACAGGCCCGTGACGGCCAGTCCGACCGATAACACGATGGCGCCGGTGCGCCGCAGAAAAGTCCGTTCGAGCAGCGAAACGATCGGTGTCAGCAGGAATGCGAAGAGAACGGCCAGCGCAATCGGAACGACGACCGGCTTGGCGAGATAGAGGACCGCGATGACGACGAGCGTCGTGAAGAAGATCCGCGTGTTCGACGCCCGCCGTTCCTGCGCACGTTTCTCGATGAACGTTGCCGCAGGCTCGGGCACTCCAGGCCGACGCGCAGAAATGGTCCGGTCGAGATCGTCCTCGTCGTCTTCGAAAACCGCCACGCTGGACTGAGTCTACTGCAAGCCAGACGCCGCCTTAGAAGGCAGCAGTCAGCAAGCAGACGGCAGAAGGTTTGATGGTGTTACGCCGGACGCCAGCGGAGGATCGGCTGGCGCGCGGCTCGCGCTTCGTCGAGCCGGCGGACGGGCGTCGTGTGCGGCGCGGACCGAACGAGCTCCGGCCGCTCCTGGCACTCGCGCGCAATCGCGAGCATCGCATCGCAGAATGCGTCCAGCTCTTCCTTTGGCTCGCTCTCGGTCGGCTCGATCATCAGCGCGCCCGATACGATCAGCGGGAAGTAGATCGTCGGCGGATGGAAACCGTAGTCCATCAACCGCTTTGCGATGTCGAGCGTGTGAACATCCTGCGAAGTCTGGTTCTTGTCGCTGAAGACGACCTCATGCAGCGATGGCGCATCGTACGGCAGGTGAAAGGTGCCCTTGAGCCTCGCGCGGATGTAATTCGCGTTCAGTA
>QHVX01000166.1:8338-11034 GCA_003222375.1 Acidobacteriota bacterium | reverse complement strand
CCGGATGGGCGTCACTTCCTTTATCTCGGCCAACGGTCCGCGCTCAACCTCGACAATACCGGCAGCATTATCGTCGGTTCGGTCGATGGCGATATGAATAGGCGGCTCCTCAATGGCAGCTCCAATGTGGGCTATGCGCGGTCGGGATATCTCGTCTATTGGCGCGACCATTCTTTGGTGGCGCAGAAGTTCGATGCGAAAACGTTGACGTTAGAACGCAACCTCGCTCCGATTGCAGAAACTGTCGCGAGGAGCCAACGTGGTGATGCCTATTTCTCGATTTCTGACGAAGGGACCCTCGTTTATCAAACGGGGGCCGGTCAAGCCAATTCACAATTGCGCTGGGTCGACGCGACCGGCAAGGAGTCGGGCGTATTCGCGAAAGTCGCTGATTACCGTTCCCCTGTCATCTCTCACGACGGTCGCAAAGTGGCTTCCAGCATCGCAGACAGCGGATCTGGGCGCCTCGACATCTGGGTCGATGATCTCCAGCGCGGTGCGTCGACGCGTCTGACGTTCGACGCTGCCAACGAGTTTACGCCGCAGTGGTCGCCCGACGACAGCAAAGTGGTTTACAGCTCGGATGCTAAAGGTGCGGGCGATTTGATGATCAAGGACAGCTCGGGAACCGGTGCCGAAGAAGTCCTGTACGCCAGCCCATACTTGAAAATCCCGAGCGACTGGTCACGCGATGGAAAAGCCATCTTGTTCTCCGAGCAGAGTCCCAAAATGTCTTTCGATGTATGGATGTACTCTCTCGAGAATCACAAAGCGACCGTCCTGCTGCAAACTCCGTTTCAGGAGACGAACGGACGGTTCTCACCGGACGGTCGCTGGCTCTTGTACCAAACAGACGAATCGGGCAGAACGGAAGTCTATGTGATGGCTCTTTCGGGCAAGCGTGGGAAATGGCAGATCTCGACAGGTGGCGCAAGCCGTCCACGTTGGAGCGCGGATGGGAAGCGGATCTACTACGTTTCACCTGATTTCAAATTGATGGCTGTGGATGTTGCTCCTGGCCGCGACGACTTCGTCGCCGGCACTCCGCGCGTTTTGTTTCCCGTCAACATGAAGCGAATCAACGGCACGCAATACGACTTCAGCGCCGACGGAAAGCGCATTCTCGTCAATACGCCGACGGAACAGACGGAAATCGCTCCCCTGACGCTGGTCCAGAACTGGACTTCGGCGTTGAAGAAATGACGGGTGAGATCGTCGCGATCTGGCGATCGCCGTCATCCTGAGCGAAGCGAAGGATCTCGCCGGCGAGATGCTTCGCTTCGCTCAGCATGACGTTGGCGTCCTCGCAATATCCATGGTGCTGGCGTGCCGGTGTTTTCGGAGAGATCACAGAGGGAGGAACAATTCACGTCGGTGACGCCGTGACCATGAGCTAGAATTGCGCCCATTCTTTGCACGGGACAGCAGTCATGAGACGTAACTTCCTGAAATTCCTCACCATTACTCTGGCAGTAGCACTCGTCGGTTGTCCGCCGAAGAACGAATCGGCCAACGGTGGGGGTGGCAACGCCGCGACGAGCGGCAGCGACATTCTCATCGGCGAGTACGGCTCCCTGACCGGCGCGCAGGCGACGTTCGGGCAGTCGACGCACAACGCCATCATGATGGCGATGGACGAGATCAACGCCGCCGGCGGCATCAACGGACGCAAAATCAAAGTGCTGACCGAGGACGATCAGTCGAAGTCGGAAGAGGCGTCGACGGCCGTCACGAAATTGATCTCGCAGAACGGCGTGCTGGCGGTGCTGGGAGAGGTGGCGTCATCGAATTCAATCGCCGGCGCGGACGTCTGCCAGTCGAACAAGGTGCCGATGATCACGCCGTCGTCGACCAACCCGCAAGTGACCCGCAAAGGCGACTACATTTTCCGGGTCTGCTTCACGGATGACTACCAGGGCGAGAACATCGCGCGCTACGCCGCGACGCAGTTGCACATCAAGCGCGCCGCGATCCTCACCGACGTCAAGAATGATTATTCGACCGGTCTGACCGCGACAATCGAACGCGTTTTCACTTCGCTGGGCGGTCAGATCGTCGGCAAGAGCAGCTATTCAAATGGCGACAACGATTTTCACTCGCAACTCGCTTCCATACGAGCAACCAATCCGGAAGCGATCTTCGTTCCGGGCTACTACAGGCGACGGCTGGGAATCGCCGAAGCTGATCGAAATCGGCGGCCGGGCGCTCGATGGCTCGATGTACACGAACCATTACTTTTACGCGGACTCGTCGCCCGTCGTTCGGAACTTCGTGCAGAAGTACAAGGACCGCTACGGCGCGATCCCCGACGGCATGGCGGCCCTCGGCTACGACGCGGCCCGCGTTCTTGCCGATGCGCTCAAGCGGGCCAAGAAGCTCGATGGTCCGTCGGTGCGCGATGCGATCGGCGTGACCAGGAACTTTGCGGGCGTGACCGGCACGATCACGATCGGACCGGAGAGGAACGCCGTCGGCAAGAAGATCATCATCGAAGAAGTGAAGAACGGTCAGCTCACGTTGCGGGCCACCATCGAACCGAACGGCGCGACGCCCACAGCCACCGCAGCGCAGTAAGCGCATGCAGTTACTTCTGCAGAACCTGCTCAACGGAATCGCCGTCGGGGCAATCTACGCCCTCATCGCCCTCGGCTACACGATGGTCTACGGCATCCTCAAGCTGATCAACTTCGCACACG
>QHVX01000166.1:7590-8309 GCA_003222375.1 Acidobacteriota bacterium | reverse complement strand
CCGGCCGCTGGACGGCCGTTCACATGGCCGGCCAGGCCGGCACGTTCACATCGTGGCTCATTGCCGGCGGCGTCATGCTTCTCGCGATGATCGTTTGCGGCACATTCGGCTATCTCAACGAGCGCATCGCTTACCGTCCGTTGCGCAATGCCCCTCGCATCGCATCGCTGATCACGGCCATCGGCGTCTCATTTTTTCTCGAATACGGCGGGCAATTCGTCTTCGGGCCAGATCCAAAGTTCTTTCCGACTCTCATTGAGAAGCACCTCATCCAGTTCGGCGGTATCACGACGACCAACTATCAGCTCATCGTGCTGATCGTCGCCATCGTCTTCATGGCGATTCTTCAGTACATCGTCTACGGCACGAAATTCGGCCGCGCGATGCGCGCGGTGTCTTTCAATTACGAGACGGCGTCCTTGATGGGCATCCCGACGAATCGCATCATCTCGACCACCTTCGTGATCGGGTCCGCTCTGGCGGCGGTTGCCGGAATTCTGTACGGACTGTCGTACCCGAAAGTCGATCCGCTCATGGGCATTCTGCCGGGACTCAAGGCATTCATCGCTGCCGTGTTAGGCGGAATCGGCAACGTGCCGGGGGCGGTGGTGGGCGGGTTCGTCATCGGCATCATCGAGTCGTTCGTCGGCGGCAGCCGCTTTTCGAATTTCACTCCCGCCATCGCTTTCGTGATCCTGATCGGCATCCTGCTGTTCCGC
>QHVX01000166.1:7005-7541 GCA_003222375.1 Acidobacteriota bacterium | reverse complement strand
TACGGGCTCGATGCCATCCACATCGCCGGCATGGCCTACTATGAGCGGATCATCGTGCTGGTCGGCGTCAACATCATGCTGGCCGTTTCGCTGAACATCATCAGCGGTCACGCCGGACAATTTTCTCTTGGCCACGCGGGCTTCATGGCTCTCGGCGCCTACTTCGCGTCGTTTCTGACTGTCTTCTACTTCCTGCCCTACGTGAGCAAGTTTCCCGAGGGGACGCAGCAGTGGGTTTTGCAGAACGCGCTGCTCCTCGTTGCCGTCCTCGGCGGCGGAGTGGCCACGGGAATCGCGGGATATCTGGTCGGGCTTCCGTCGCTGCGCCTCAGGGGCGATTACCTGGCGATCGTCACGCTCGGCTTCGGCGAGATCATTCGCGTGCTCATTCTCAACACCGACAAAGTCGGGGCGGCGCGGGGATTGTCGGGGATTCCGAAGTGGGCGAATTTCTTCTGGGTCTATTTTTTCGTCGGCCTGACAACATTGATTTCGTGGCGGCTGGTGCGGTCGTCGGTGGGACGCGCGTTCCTGGC
>QHVX01000166.1:5572-6969 GCA_003222375.1 Acidobacteriota bacterium | reverse complement strand
TACAAGGTGAAGGCTTTCGTCATCAGCTCATTTCTGGCGGGCGTCGCCGGCGGTCTGTTTGCCCATTACGTGATGTATCTGAATCCGCGGACGTTCGAGTTCATCAAGTCGTTCGAGATCGTCGTCATGGTCGTCCTCGGCGGCCTCGGCTCCATCTCGGGCTCGATTGTCTCTGCGACGGTGCTGACCGTCCTGGTGGAGGTGCTCCGCGACGTCAAGAACTACATCCCTGGCGGCAAAGATCCGAGGATGATCGTCTATGCGATCACGCTGATTGTGTTGATGCTGACCCGTCCGCAGGGTCTGTTAGGCCGTCGCGAGCTGTGGCAAGTGCTGGCGCGGCGCAAAGACACCATTCCTACCGACGAACGCGATGAGGGGCAGGGGACCGATGCCGCTGCTCGAAGCTAAACACGTCACGATCCGGTTCGGTGGTCTGACGGCCGTTGCCGATTTCAATCTTGCGATCGAGCCGCACGAGCTGGTGGGATTGATCGGGCCTAATGGCGCGGGCAAGACCACGGTCTTCAACATTCTCACCGGCGAATATCAGCCGACCGAGGGCGAAATTTTCTTCGAGGGAAAATCGACCCTCGGCCTCAAGCCTTTCGCGATCACCGCGCTCGGCGTCGCGCGCACGTTTCAGAACATCCGGCTCTTCAAAGAGCTAACCGTGCTCGATAACGTGAAGATCGGCGGTCATATCCACTACAAATACTCCGCCACTTCCGCGGTCCTGCACACGAACCGGTACCATCAGGCGGAAGAGGATGCCGAAGCGGCGGCGATCGAGCTGCTCCACATATTCAATCTCGATCGCCGTGCGCGCGACTATTCCAAAAACCTTCCGTACGGCGATCAGCGCCGCCTCGAAATCGCGCGCGCACTGGCCGCCCGCCCGAAGTTACTTCTGCTCGACGAACCGGCGGCCGGCCTCAATACCGGGGAGACCATCGAGCTGATGGAAAAGATACACGAAATACGTGATCGATTTAATGTAACGATATTGCTTATCGAACACAACATGGAGCTCGTGATGGGCATCTGCGAGCGCATCATCGTGCTCAACTTCGGCAAGACGATCGCGCAGGGCACCCCGGCAGAAGTGCGAGCCAACCCCGTGGTGATCGAGGCTTATCTTGGAGAGCCGGTGACCGCATGATGCTCGGTGTCCGTGATCTCGAGGTGGCTTACGGCAACATTCCCGCGCTCAAGGGAATCACGCTGGAAGTCGAAAAGGGCGAGATCGTCACGCTCATCGGCGCAAACGGCGCCGGAAAGACGACGACATTGCGCACGATCTCGGGTCTGCTCAAGCCGCGCAAAGGCGAAGTTGTCTACAAGGACAAGACCATCACCGGCACGAATCCGGCCGCCATCACCGCGATGGGCGTCTC
>QHVX01000166.1:0-5522 GCA_003222375.1 Acidobacteriota bacterium | reverse complement strand
ACGCGGAGTACGAGCGCATCTTCGCGCTCTTTCCGATCCTCAAAGAGCGCATGAAGCAGAACTCAGGGACGCTCTCGGGCGGCGAGCAGCAGATGCTGGCGATCTCGCGCGCGCTGATGTCGAAGCCCAGCGTGCTGCTTCTCGATGAGCCCTCGCTCGGTCTGGCGCCGCAGTTGGTACAGGCAATTTTCCGCGTCATCAAAGAAATCAACGGCGAAGGGACTACGATTCTGCTGGTCGAGCAGAACGCGCACATGGCGCTGGTGACGGCACACCGCGGCTATGTGATGGAAACCGGAAAGATCGTTTTGCATGACACCACCAAGGCGCTGCTTGCTTCCGATCGGGTGAAGAAAGCGTATCTGGGCGGCTGAGATAAGATGCCCGCCTCAGAAAGGACGAACGACGATGGCTCTCTTTGCGCGCAAGCCCCTCGAGCTGCTGCTCGAGGAAATGAAGGGGGAGCACCGGCTCCGCCGAATCCTCGGTCCGATTCAGCTGACATCGCTCGGCATCGGCGCGATCATCGGCGCGGGAATCTTCGTCGCCACCGGCGCCGCCGCGCACAATGTCGGTGGACCGGCGCTGATGCTCTCGTACACCGTCGCCGGCATCACGTGCGTCTTCGCGGCGCTTTGCTACGCCGAATTCGCGTCGATGGTGCCGGTCGCGGGATCGGCATATACCTATGCCTATGCGACGCTCGGTGAGCTGTTCGCGTGGATCATTGGCTGGGATCTGGTCCTCGAGTACGCCGTCGGCAGCGCGACTGTCGCCACCGGATGGTCGGGCTATTTCCAAAATGTGCTCGCAAAGCTGAACATCGTTCTGCCGAAGGCAGTGCAGGTCAGCCCATGGCGATTCAACAACGGTCATTTGGAGAGTACCGGCGCGTTCATGAACCTTCCGGCGGTGGTGATCGTCACGATCCTCACCATCGTCCTCGTCAAGGGAATTCACGAGAGTGCCAACTTCAACGCCACCATGGTCGCCATCAAAGTCGTGGCGGTCATCTTCGTCATCATCGTCGGCGCTTTCTACATCGATCCGGCCAACTGGCATCCCTTTGCGCCGTACGGTTGGACGGGCCTGAACTTCTTCGGCATTCAGATCGCGGGTCAACACAACGCGGGCGGACAGCCAGTCGGGATGTTAGCCGGCGCGGCGATCATCTTCTTTGCCTACATCGGCTTCGATTCGGTGTCGACGCACACCGAAGAGGCGAGAAATCCGCAGCGCGACGTGCCGATTGGAATCGTCACGTCGCTCATCGTTTGCACGGTCCTGTACATCGCGGTCGTGGCGGTGCTCACCGGCATGGTGAAATACGACTCGCTCGACATCAACGCGCCGGTCAGCCTGGCCTTCAAGCAGAAGGGAATCGGGTGGGCGGAGGCGATCATCGCCTGCGCCGGCGTTGCCGGCATCACCTCGGTCATGCTCGTGATGATGCTTTCCGCTCCGCGTGTCTTCCTGGCGATGGCGCGCGACGGACTCGTGTCGCGTAAATTCTTCGGCGATGTCCACCCGAAGTTCCGAACGCCCTGGAAGTCGACGATACTGATCGGCTCCTTCGTCATCCTTATGTCTGGCTTCCTTCCCCTCGACTTCCTGCTGCTGCTCACCAACATCGGGACCCTCTTCGCCTTTGTGATCGTGTGCACCGCAGTCCTCATCATGCGCAAGAAGTATCCGGATGCCGAGCGTCCCTTCCGCTGTCCATGGGTGCCCTTCGTTCCGATCATGGGCGTGCTCTGTTGTCTGATGCTGATGTTCTCGCTGCCGTGGGAGAACTGGTGGCGCCTCTTCGCCTGGATGGCGATCGGCCTGGTGATCTATTTTGCCTACGGCCGCAAGCACAGCGTCATGACCGTGAATTTGAGCCGCGAAATCGCCGAGCACGGCGCGGGCGGCGCGTACGTGTCTGGAACGCACGAGACCGCTCCGCCCGCATAGCGCGTCTGCATTTCTCTTGCATGCCTCTTGGCAGCTTCGGTTGCGTTGAGGAGGTCATATGCAACGAATCATCCGATGGGTTATCGCTGTCGGGTTGGTAGCGCTCCCGCTGGCGGCACAGCAAAACATCGCAATCATCAGTCAGGCTCAGCAGGCGCTCACGCTCGCCGATGCGGCCGGCGCGCAGATCTACGCGAAGAGTCTTTACGACGACGCGGCGTACCGCATCCGCTTCGCGCAGGACAACATCAACTCGACGAGAGCGTCGATGCAGGCGCAGGCGGAGATGCGCGCGCGCGAGGCGATCTTCGCCGCGGAAGCGGCCCGCGCAAAAGCGCGATGGCTGGCCACCAATGCCACCATCAGCAACCTTCAGAGCGATATCCAACGCTTCGGTGGGTCATCGAATCTCAATCTCGCGACTGAAGATCCGAACATCGACTACCGTCGCGGCGCGACAACGAATGAGCGCATCGCAGCGGCGCAGGCGGCCATCGATCAGGCCCGTTCGGCCGGCGCGGAACGGTTGGTCGCGGACAACGATCTGAAGACCGCCGAGTCGTATGTCGCGAGCGCGCGACGAGCGTCGAGCAATTCCGATGTCGCCGATTACCAGGCGTACATCGCAGAGATGATCGCGCGTCGCGCGTACTACATGGCCCGCTTCAATGAGGCCAGTCGATCGCTGCCCGATATCCAACTGCAGCGGACGCGTCTCGCGCAGACCTACAGCGATCAGCAGGCGAATCTCGAGCGCGCGCAACGCGAGGAAGTCGAGCGCCGAACAGCGGACCTGCAGCGTCAACTGGCGGCCGAGCAGGCCAATCGTCAGGCGCAGGCCGAGGAGCTCGAGCGGCTGCGGTCGCAGCTCGATGAGAATCGGCGCGCGATGCAGTTGCGCATCGAAAACGATCGCGCTGCGCGCATCGACGCCGAGACCAGGCTCGATGAGGCCATGCGTCAGTACGAAGCCGCCGCAGTCAGCGGCAACTCTGCCGATCTCGATCGGCTGCGGCGCAATGTTGAGGATCAGCAAATCGCTCTGCGGACGGTGCAGGAGCGCGAGAGACTCGACTCGCAGGCGTTGTCTGCGGAGATCGACGCTGCTCGCAACGATGCCAATCAACAGGCCGATTTGACGCAGCGCCAGTCACAGCTCGATCAATATCAGCGCGAGCTGCAATCCGATATCACCGCCCGCGCCGAGATTGAGCGCCGGCACGACGCGGCGATCGCTGCGGCCCAGCAACAGCGCCAGCAGCTCGAAGCGCAAGCACAAACGCTCCGCGAGCAGATCCAGCAGGCGCAATCCCAGGCGCAGCAGCAGGCGCAGGCGGCTCAGGCGGCGCAACAGCAGGCGGCGCAAGCGCAGCAGGCGCTTCAGACCGCGCAGCAGCAAGCAGTGCAACAACAGCAGCAACTGACACAGCAGGCGCAGGCGAGCGCGTTCGACGCTGAGAAAGCGCGCCAGACCGCGCAGTCCGCGCAGGCCGAGCTCGCGCGTACGCGCGAAGAGCTCGCACGCCGCAGCGCCGAGACCGAGCAGCTTCGATTGCAGCAGCAACTGGCGGCCATCGCCGCGACCAAAACCGAGTCGCGCGGCATCGTCGTGACATTGCCCAGCGTTTCATTCGATCCGGGCAAGACGACGTTGAAGCCGAGCGCGAAGAAAACTCTGCAGAAGATCGCCAATCAGCTCAAGGCGAACGAGAACATTCGCATGTCGGTCGAAGGACACACGGACAACGTCGGCAAGGCTGAAAAGAACATGACGATCTCCGAGAAACGCGCTCAGGCCGTCCGCGACTACCTCGTATCCCTCGGCATCTCGCCCAATCACATCACCGCGGCCGGAAAGGGCGAGTCCGATCCTGTCGCGTCGAACAAAACCGCATCGGGACGGAGCGCCAACCGGCGGGTTGAATTGGTAATCTCGATGTGACGTCCCGTCATCCTGAGCCGCGCAGACGGCGAAGGATCTCGTCAGCAGGGATCCTTCGCTTCGCTCAGGATGACGAAGTCACTTCTCCGCGAGCTTCTTCGCGGTCTCCTGTTGTAAAGCTAAGAACTCCGCAAATTCAGGGGCGGCGGGCGGAATCTCGCTGACTTTTTGCGAGATGTCGAGCGCGTTCTTCGCGCATTGCCAGTTTTCTAGCCGCACGTGCGAGCGCGCGATGTGGAAGTACGGGTAGTAGTCGATCAGCCACATGCCGTACATCCGCGCGCGCTGCTGCGGATTCGGTCGCAGCGCCACCGCCTCGATTAATTCGCCGAGGGCGCGGGAGTAATCGCCTTTGCGCTCGAGCTCCAGACCGAGCTCGTACCGCGCATACCACGGCGCGTGCTTCGAATCGGGCGGAATGTTGCACTTGGTCATCACGTCCTGCCGCAGTTGATTGAACTCGGCATCGCTGATCACCGGAGGCTTCGCGCTGTACACCGTGTATGCCGGGCGGCTGTATTTTCCGGAAGCGTCTCCGCGAAGCAGGAGCTGATAGGCAACTAGCAGCGGCCGCCCGACCTCGCTCTTCGCAGCGACGCCGCTATCCTCGGCCTTCGCCAGATGCTTTCGCGCACTCTCGATGTCTCCCGCCATCTGATTGGCGATCGCCAGATACAGATGCGGGAGATAGTCGATGTACTCCTGCGAGCCGGTCGCGACCTGAAGCTGTTCCCTGGATCGAAGGGCGTAGGCGGCCTCGAGCTCTGAGCGCGCCGCGATCGGTTGCCCGTCCTGGATGAGGCGAAGGCCCCGATCGTAATGCCCGTACCACGTCTGCACCGGCGTGACGAGAAGGATCGTGAGAAGAATGATTTGCATGGCTTGATGCTAACTTTCACGGTGCCGCAACGTCCATAGCTTCGAACGGAGGGACTGTCATGCGGAGAATTCTCCTCGCGCTCTGCCTTTTGGCTTTGGCCACCACTCTTTCAGCATCCGGCCGCCATCGCAATCACGGGATGTCGACCTCGATCGACGACGATGATTTGGTGAACAACTGCGGCGCGGTACGCGTCACCTTCAATGACCGCCCCGCGATTCGCGCGGAAGAGAGCGTTCCGGTCGGCTCGCTGCGCTCGCTGAGCGTTCGCGCGCCTCAGAACGGCGGCGTTTACGTGATCGGAGGAACCTCGTCCGGGTACGAAGTCACGGCATGCAAAGCTGCGTGGTACGACGACGACCTAAGTCAGATTCGAACTCGCGTGAGTGGAAATGAAGTGACCGCCGACGGCCCCAGCTCCGGCGAGTGGACCGTATTCTTCATCGTTCGCGCGCCGCGGGGTGCATCGCTGGACCTGCGGACATACAACGGTCCGATTTCGCTTCGCGGCGTCAACGGCACCGTCACCGCGAATGCGACGAACGGTCCGATCTCGGCGAAGGAATCGTCCGGAACGATGAACCTCGAGACCGAAAACGGCCCCGTGTCGCTCGATGGAGGATCAGGGACGATGAAATTGAGTGCTGAGAACGGACCGGTCTCGGTCAGACTGCGCGGCACTTCGTGGGACGGCAACATCGAAGCGCACACGCAGAACGGACCGGCATCTCTGCGAATCCCGGC
>QHVX01000165.1 GCA_003222375.1 Acidobacteriota bacterium | reverse complement strand
CAGTGCACGGCGCGAACGAGACCGCATCGACGGGATTCCCGCAGTAAGCGCAATACGGCATGTTGGGGGACTCGGCGAAATTCTAACCGACATCACTGCACGTTGGTGCAGTGCTCCGACAGAACCTCAGGCTTGAATCCAAGGGAGATGACGACGCTGCAGCGCTGGTCGTCAGCGAATGGTTTGCCCTGGTAGCTTCCTCGGCCAATCCAATGCGTGCCGAGGACTGCCGTCTCTCCCGTCACAAACGCGCGCACTTCCTCGCGAGAGCCAGAATCGATCTTGTAATCGGGCGAGGCGAGCATCGTCAGCATTGCTTTTCGATCCATGACGCCGCCCGTTGAAGTGAAGTAAACGTAATTCGGGGACAGGAGAGCGTCGAAGGCGGCGAGGTCCTTGCGCATCCAGGCGTCGTCGTACTTCCGGAGGATTGCTTCGGCCGAATCAGGAGCAACCGAAGCGCAAGCGAACAACAGAACGAAGAACGAGCGGGCTACCACATCATGCCGAGCTGCAGCTTCGCGGCATCGGACATCATGCTGCGATCCCAAACGGGATCGAACACGACCTCGACATCGGCGGTCTTCACGCCGGGAAGCGATTCGACTTTCTGCTTGACGTCGTGCGCCAGCACCGGCCCCATGCCGCAGCCGGGCGCAGTCAACGTCATCTTGATTTTCACGTTCTTGCCGCCATCGGTGTCTTGCAGCTCGCACAGATAAACAAGGCCGAGGTCGACGATGTTGACGGGGATCTCGGGATCGAAACACGTCTTCAACTGATCCCACACCATCTGCTCGAGCTTCTCGACTGTGACTTCTTCGCCGGCGGCAGCCTCCGGAACATTCTGGGCTGTCTTGCCGATCGCTTCGACTTCGCGACCGGAAACGCGGATCATCAGGCCGCGATCGGTGATCAACGTGTAGGAGCCGCCCAGGGATTGGGTGATCGTGGCCCGCGAACCGTTGGGAACGAGCACGCGCTCGCCGCTCGGAATCATGACCGCATCTGCGTTGCGGCTGAACGTGACTTCTTCGCGCATGTTCATTGGGTACCTCCCGTCATCCTGAGCCGCGAAGACGGCGAAGGATCTCCGGCCGCGTGATGCATCGGCATCTTGAGATCCTTCGCTTCGCTCAGGATGACGTGCGGTTTCATTCGGTCGTCACGACCTCCTGCTCGCCTTGCAATGCGCTATGCAACGTATGCCATGCGAGCGTGGCGCATTTTACGCGCGCCGGGAACTCTGACACCCCTGAGAACGCAGCCAGACGGCCCAATTCTGCCTCGCTGAGCCCGGCGGGCTCCCCCAACACGAGTTTGTGAAAGGTCTCGAACATTTTCTCGGCGTCATCCGTGCGCTTCCCCTTGACGCTGCTCGTCATGACCGACGCTGACGATTTCGATATCGCGCAGCCATTGCCGGTGAAGCTGATGTCTTTGATGACGTCGCCGTCCAGCTCGACAAACACTGTGTAGTGGTCCCCGCAAAGTGGATTGTATCCCTCGACTCTTTTCGTGGCGTTCGGCAGTTCTTTGAAGTTTCTTGGGCTCCGATTGTGATCGAGGATCACCTGCTGGTACAGCTCGCGAAGATCGCTGCTCATCCGTGGAAAATCTCGATCACTTTGGTCAATCCTGCAATGAGTGCGTCCGCCTCTTCGCGAGTGTTGTACAGGCCAAACGACGCACGTCCAGTCGCTGGAACGTTGAATCGCATCATCAGAGGCTGCGCGCAATGGTGACCGGTCCGCACAGCGATGCCCTCCTGATCGAGGATCGTGCCGATGTCGTGAGGATGCACGCCTTCCAGCGTGAACGAAATCACGCTCGCTTTTTCGGCCGCAGTGCCGATGATGCGAAGGCCGGGGATCTCTTTCAGTCGTGCTGTCGCGTATAGCAGAAGGTCGTGCTCATGAGCCGCGATCTTTCGAAGCCCGATCGACCCGACGTAGTCGAGTGCAGCCGCCAGTCCGATGACGCCGCTGATGTCAGGCGTGCCTGCTTCGAATTTGTACGGCAGCGCGTTGTACGTCGTCTTCTCGAAGCTGACCGACAGGATCATGTCGCCGCCGCCCTGGTAAGGCGGCATCGCCTCGAGCAGCGCCTGCTTGCCATACAGCACACCGATGCCGGTCGGACCGTAGACCTTGTGTCCCGAGAACGCGTAAAAGTCGCAGTCGAGATCCTGAACGTCGACATCGAGATGCGGCACACCCTGCGCGCCGTCGACCAAAACGACCGAGCCGTTCGCGTGCGCCATCGCGATCATCTTCTTGACCGGATTGATGGTGCCGAGGGCGTTGGAAGCGTGGCCGAAGGCGACGATCTTGGTGCGCCTGGTGAGCAGCTTCGCGAATTCGTCGACGATCACGTCGCCGGCATCGTTCACCGGCGCGATGCGGAGCTTGGCGTTCTTCTCTTCGCACAGGAGCTGCCACGGCACGATGTTCGAGTGATGCTCGATCGCCGTGATGAGGATTTCGTCGCCGGCGGCGACGTTGCGCCTGCCCCACGAGCTCATCACCAGATTGATCCCCTCGGTCGTCCCGCGCGTGAAGACGATCTCTTTCTCGTCACGCGCGTTGACGAATTTCTTCACAGTGGTGCGCGCGGATTCGTAGGCCGCTGTCGCGACTTCGCTCAGATAGTGCACTCCGCGGTGCACATTCGAGTTCTCCTCGGAGTAGTAGCGGACCAGACGGTCGATGACGGCCTGCGGCTTTTGCGTCGTGGCGGCATTGTCGAGATAGACGAGCGGCTTTCCGCGAATTGTGCGATGCAGAATCGGGAAATCGCGCCGGATGCGCTCGACGTCGTACTCGGTGCGCCGCTCGGGAAGGACGGCCGTCATCGCGTTGCGCTCCTTCTCTCCGGCAGCCCTTTCGGAATACGACGGAACATCGCGGCGCGGATGTTTTCCTTGACGGCATCGATCTTCATACGATCGACGATCTCGCTCGCGAACGCGTAAATCAGAAGACTCCGAGCTTCCGACTCGCTGATTCCGCGCGCGCGAAGGTAGAACATCGCTTCTTCGTCGAGCTGTCCGATCGTCGAGCCGTGGCTGCATTTCACGTCGTCGTTCTGGATCTCGAGCGTCGGCTTCGAATCGATGATGGCGGTTTCCGACAACAGCAGATTGCGATTCACCTGACGCGAATTCGTCTTCTGCGCGTCGGGACGGACGATGATCAAGCCGTCGAAGATGCCGCGCGATTTGTCGTCGAGGATGCCTTTGTACAGCTCGAGACTGTCGCAATGCGGCTTGACGTGGTCGATCACGGTGTGATTGTCAATATGTTGACTATCTGCCAGAACGAACAGACCGTCGAGTGTCAGGTTCGCGCCCTCACCCGCCAGCGCAACGTTCACTTCATTTCGGACCAGGCCACCACCCAGCGCGATGTGTCGCGATGTCACGTGGCTGGCGCGCTCCTGATGAATCTGGACGGTCCCGACGTGGAACGCGTCGATCGATTCGCGCTCGATGCGGTAGTGATCGACGACCGACGACTCGCCCGCGACGATCTCCGTCACGGCGTTCGTGAAGTAGTTTCCATCGCCGTAAAAAGTCTCGACCACTGCCACCTGCGCGCCACGGCCGACCACGATCAGATTCCGCGGATGCGACCAGATCGCATCGCCCGCTCCGATGAACAGCAGGTGAATGAATCCATCGAGCGTCGCGCCATCGCGAACGACGATGAAAGCGCCGTCCTGCGCATTGGCGGTGTTGAGCGCCGTCAGTGCGTGACGCTGGTAGTCGGCGTAGCGCGCGTAATGCCGGTCGAACATCGGATGCGATGCAGCCTGCGAAATCGGCAGGATCTCCAATCCCGGCGCGGCTCCAGCAGCATCGACGAAGCGTCCGTTGCTGAAGACCAGTTCCGCCAATGCCTGACCGCGCAGCGAGACGACACCGGTTTTCTGGGAAGCGCGAGCGGCGCCGTCGTCAGCGCGCCACTCGATGCGCTCGATCGGCGCGAGGTTCGTGAATTTCCACTCTTCCAGCTCCGGCGTCGGCCAGCCGAGCTGCGCGAAACGCTGCGCGGCCTGTTCCCGCAGATCGCTTTGCACCGCGGTCGTCATCGCGCTGCCGCGACCTCTTGCTCGATCCACTCGTAGCCTCTTCGCTCGAGCTCCTCGGCCAGCTCTTTGCCGCCCGATTTCACGATCCGGCCATCCGCGAGAACATGGACGTAATCCGGAACGAGATACTTCAGCAGCCGTTGATAGTGCGTGATCACCAGCACCGAGTGCTTTTCGCTGCGCAGCGTGTTGACGCCGTTCGCGACGATTTTCAGCGCGTCGATGTCGAGGCCAGAGTCGGTTTCATCCAGAACCGCCAGCTTTGGGTCGAGCACTGCCATCTGAAAGATCTCGTTTCGCTTCTTCTCGCCGCCGGAGAATCCTTCGTTGACGCCGCGATTCATGAACGACTCATCGAGATCGACGAGCTTCATCTTCTCGCGCGCGAGCTGCAGAAACTCCATCGCGTCGAGCTCTTCCTCGCCACGATTCTTGCGGATCGCATTGAGCGCCGCTTTCAGGAAGTAGATGTTGTTGACACCCGGGATCTCGACCGGATACTGCATCGCGAGGAACAACCCCTCGCGCGCACGGTCCTCCGGCGCCATCGAAAGGAGATCTTTCCCTTCGAAGGTGACCGTGCCTGCGGTCACTTCGAAGCGCGGCCGGCCCGCCAGGACATTCGCGAGCGTCGACTTCCCGGAGCCATTCGGCCCCATGATCGCGTGCACTTCGCCGGTCCCGACGTGAAGATCGAGGCCGTGGAGTATTTCTTTGCCGTCGATTCCTGCGTGGAGGTTTTTGACATCCAACATCAGCCGACGCTCCCCTCGAGCGACACGCCCAAGAGTTTCTGCGCCTCGACTGCAAACTCCATCGGCAGCTCGCGGAAGACTTCGCGACAAAAGCCGCTGACGATCATCGACACGGCGTCCTCGGGCTTGATTCCGCGCTGCTGGCAATAGAAAAGCTGATCCTCACCGATCTTCGATGTCGACGCTTCGTGTTCCATCACTGCTGTCGAATTGCGCACCTCGATGTACGGGAACGTGTGCGCGCCGCACTTGTCGCCGAGAAGAAGGGAATCGCATTGCGAGTAATTGCGGGCGTTCTCGGCTGACTTCATGATTTTCACGAGGCCGCGATACGAATTCTGTCCGTGACCGGCCGAGATTCCTTTCGACACGATCGTCGATCGCGTGTTCTTCCCGATGTGAATCATCTTCGTGCCGGTATCGGCCTGCTGATAGTTCGCGGTCACGGAGTTGTCGCCCTGCAGGATGCAGCTCGGATACTTCCAGGTGATGGCCGAGCCGGTCTCCACCTGCGTCCACGAGATCTTCGAATTCGTGAACGCCTTGCCGCGCTTGGTCACGAAGTTGTAGATGCCGCCCTTGCCTTCCTTGTCGCCCGGATACCAGTTCTGCACCGTCGAGTACTTGATCGTGGCGTTGTCGAGCGCGACCAGCTCGACGACCGCAGCGTGGAGCTGATTCTCATCGCGCATCGGCGCGGTGCACCCTTCGAGATAGCTGACGTAAGCGCCCTCGTCGGCGACGATCAACGTTCGCTCGAACTGCCCTGTCCCCGCTGAGTTGATGCGGAAGTACGTCGACAGCTCCATCGGGCAACGAACGCCTTTCGGGATGTAGCAGAACGAGCCGTCGCTGAAGACGGCCGAGTTGAGAGTCGCGAAAAAGTTGTCGGTGTACGGAACGACGGATC
>QHVX01000154.1 GCA_003222375.1 Acidobacteriota bacterium | reverse complement strand
CGTCCCACTCGAAGGTGCTGGCTGCATCAGCGCAGACGACGACGAGCTTGCTGCGATCGGTATCATAGGCCGCCGTCGGTGAAATGCACCCGACCGGTCCACCCTCGGGCAAGAGCTCGGTCCACTCTCCATTGTCGTAACGCCAGAAATCGCTGAAGGTCGTGGCGTCATCCGTGCCGCCGTACATCCAGATCGTGTTGTTCACAGGATCGGTGGTGAACGTGAAGAGCGACCGCGGCCCCGGTCGCGTCAAGTCGCTGACTGGAAGCCAGGCGCCCCCGCCGTACAGCCACGTATCGCTTAGCGGCACGCCAACGACCGGCGATCCGCCAAACAGAACAGTGACCTGTCGCTGGGAGTCAAACGCGAATGCCGCTCCGAACACACGGTTGTCCTCCGAAAGGAGCGTGATCTTGTTCCAGTTCGTGCCATCCCACTCGAACGTTTCGTCGATACCGAGCGCGTTCGTGCAAACACCGCCGGTGTAGACCAGCGTTTGATTCGACTCCTGATAGGTCAACTGTCCTTCATTGACGCACGGCGGAAGCGTCGAAGGCGTGACCTGATTCCACGCTCCGGCCGCCGGGTCATAGGCGTACATCAGCGTCGCCGTTTTGCTGTCGAGCCCCAGCATGATGACCTGATTGCGCGCCGCGTCGTAGGCGAGAAGCGGCTTCGCGACCGAAGGTCCTTCGCCGCCAATCTGTTTCCACGTCGTCCCGTCGAATTCCCACGTGTCGTGAACTGGAGTGAGAGTCTTGCCATCGGCGCTTGTCTGTGTTCCGCCGAAAAGGACGGTGCGATCGCGCATCGGATCGTACGCAGCGCTAGCCAGGAAGCGGGGCGACGGCGAAGTCGCCGGCGTCAGCTCCGTCCAATCCTTGTTGGTGTACACCCAGGTGTCATTGAGGTCATTCTTGTCGGCGCGGCCACCGAACATTACGATCTGCGACCGATTCGAGTCGTACACCATCGCTTGCGCGGAGCGGCCGGCGGGGATGTGCGCCGGAAACCGCTGGATCCATCGTGAGCCCGTCCACTCCCACGTGTCGTTGAGCCGATAGGCCAGCCGCGTCCCCGAATCAAGAGCGGTGACGCCGCCAAAGAGGATCACGCTCGAAGTCTGAGCGTCGAACACCATCCGCGTTTCGTAGCGTGAAGAAGGATTAGTCGCAAAGGCGGCCGTGGCCGTCGTGAAAGCCAGGAGCGTGAGGACGTAGTTTTTCAGCGAGAGGACGCGCATCGAATGCGTTTGCGAACCCGACCAGTGCGAGACAAATTCCGAGAGTTGGACGAGTCAAACGCCGGACAGTTACGGGTTTAACCCATAATTTTCAGCGATCGACACAAGCTGCTGTTCAACATCGCCGCCGTCCTGCAGCCGCGTGCGGATCTTATCGATTTCTGCCAGGTCCGCTTTCTCCAGTGCAAACCCGTGCGCCGCGAGAGCCTCCTGAGGATTGTCCATCAGCCGCTGCCGGAACTCCGGGTGCTCGATCGCGCGGCGTACAACGGCTCCAATCATCTCGTTACGCATGGTGTCCTCCTGCCATGGAGAGAGCAATCGGCGGGCCGTGTCAGACTCTGACGCGCAACGTCATGAGAGTCTCGCTCATATCCAATTTTCTGGGCGATGCGACATTGTGTCTGGCGCGCTCAACGGTGAGGTCGCTGTTGTGCGGCAGACCGATGCGAATGCCATAGTCGAGCTTGGTCCAATTCCACCAGATGCTCGGCGCCGGAAAGAGCGTGGGATCGCCCTTGAAAAAATTCTGCAAACCGCTCCAGCGGACGGCCGGCTGAATCGACGGTACCCATCGATTCGCAAGTCGGATCTGATATCCGGCTTCCAACTCTTCGCCCTGGCGATGAAGTCCTGCGATGTGCTGCTTTGTAAATTGCACCGTCGATGTCAAGCCACGCCACTCGGTGTAGACACGCGCGCCAAATTCTTCCTTCTTGTTTCCGCGCAGCCTGATGCCGCGGTCGAGGGGCCCTTCGAGCAGGTCGATATCGACCCCATAAAAAGTACCCGCGAGCGGCGCATCTTCGGCGTCCGACATCGAGCGTCGATAGTGAAAGGCGATTGCGTCATAGCCGAACGTCTGCGCATCGTTCTGCCAGCGGTATCCGATCGCCTGGCCGAACTGCAGGTGATCCGTCTGCAACGCGTAACCTTCCGTCTCCGTGTTGTAGAGGATTGGAAAGCCGGTTTTCAGTTTCGGATTCGGGTTCGGCAACCGCAATTCCCTGATTCCGTTGTCGCCGGCGAGCGCGTTCGGATCGCGAAAGTAGAGCGGATTCCCGCTCGTGCCCTGCAAACGCCAATACAGATTGCGTCCGATCGTGCCACCGGTCATGAAGCCGACGTCCTCGAACCGATTGAACGCCGTGGCCGCGAGACCGTAGCTTTCGAGCAGGCGAATCGGCTGCCGCTCCATCTTCGGAAACTTTCCCATCTGAAGAAAGACCGACGAGCCTGCGGGGCGATCGAGAAAATCGGGTTTCGGGCCAAAGCGCAGCCAGATCTCGTCGGCGTCGGTTTGCCGGTCTTCGCTCGTCGGATTACGGCGGTATTTGTCCTGGGCGTGAAACTGCACGTGCGCGGCGAAGACATTTCCGTAGCTGGCATCGAGTCGAATCTGCGCGACGCTCAGCTCAGCGTGATTTCCGGCGTCGACGGTCTCCTCGAAGGCGGTCGTCTGTCCGATTGGAAGATTGATCGGCGGAAACGGAAAGCGCAGCGGAAACTTTGCTTCGTTCGTGTCGCGGTAATTCGCGCGGATCTCGATCCGGCTGCGAAACGACCAGTCGCTGGTTTGTGCGGGGAGGGCGAGCGGCGCGAAGAAAAGGACCGCTACAAAACGACGCACGCAAGATTGTAGCAAGTTAGCGTTAACCGTTAACTGTTAACGCTTTTGACCGACGCCCGACGCCTGGTCAAAGTGCCCGCCCGCGACACATCCTGGCGCCGTTCGCGACGCGCGATGAATACTTCTTCGAAGGCGACCTGCGCGATCACGGCGGCCGGGATCGCCATCAGCGCGCCGACGATGCCGAGGAGCGCGCCGCCGACGAGGAAGGCGACGAAGACGGCCAGCGGAGAGATCTGCACTTTCTGCGACATGATGCGCGGCGCGATGAAAAAGTTTTCGGATTTCTGAAGGATCAACGCCAGCGCCAGCACGGACCAGAATTGCCAGGTCGATTGGAGAATCGCAACCGCGAGCGCCGGCGCGGTCCCGATGATCGGACCGAGTACCGGCACCATCTCACCGAAGGTTGCGAAAATCGCGAGCGGGAGCGCGTAAGGAATCCTCAATGCCAGCAATCCGATGAAGGTCGCGACGCCGATGATCAGCGCGAGCGTGAGCTGTCCCGCCAGCCATCCGCTCATCCTTCTGGAGATGCGCGTCATCGTCGCACGCCGCTCGGCGCGAACCTCCGGCGGATAGACCAGCAGAATCGTGTTCCGCAGCCGCTGCGCGTCGATCAGCATGTAGCCGATCATGAACAGGATGATGATGAACGACGCCACCCCTGTCGCGGCGCTCCGGACGTAGAAGATCACGCTGGCGCGCGGCAGCTTGATGCCGCTGGCGAGCAGCTCGCGGACTCCTCCCATCGGAACGTAGCGTTCGAGAGGTGTCAAAACGTTTCTATCGAGCAGCAGCGGCAGTTGCGCGCCGAGCGCGCGCATATCGTGCACGAGCCGCGGAACCATGAAGATCAGCAGCGCGAGCGCGACGATCAGGAACGGCAGGTAGACGATCAACACCGCCGTGCCGCGTGCGATGTTGCGATGAAACATCAGCCGTCCCCACACTCGCACGCGGTGGACCGCCGGCGAGATTCCGGCGGCCAGCACGGCCGCGATGAAGATGAGGATGAGAACGTCGCGCGCGGCCCACAGAATCGCAACACCGATCGCAAATGCGAGGGCGATCACGATCTTTCTCGTGAAGAGTTCCAGCTCGCTGCGCTGAAGCGAATCACGAGGTTGGAATGCCATAGGGGATCAGCCGAGGTACTGGCGGATGGCGGCCTCGATCTGTCCTTTCGGCACGGCGCCGACCACCCGACCACGTTCCACGCCGTCCTTGAAGAAAACCAGAAGCGGGATCCCGTGAACGCCGAAATCGCGCGACGTGCGCGGATTCTCGTCGACATTGACCTTCGCGAATCGGATGTCTTTCCGCTCCGACGCGAGCTGTTCGATCACCGGCCCGATCATGCGACAGGGGCCGCACCACGGCGCCCAGAAATCGACGACCGCACTCCCGTTTGCGATCTGCCGGTTGAAGTCGCTGTCGGTGAGGGTCATCGGATGGCCGTCGCCGTCGCCCACGGCGATCAGCGGCGTCTTGCATTTGCCACAAACCGCTGTCTTGCCTCGATCGAGCTCGGGAACACGGTTCGCTTGTCCGCAGACGGGACATCGCATCAGGCTTTCCATCCCTGCTCTCTAGTGCGAAAGCGAGGCCATAATCGCTCGATGATTCGGGATCTCTCCAGGCGCGATCTGGCTCGGTTGAGGGAATTGCTGGGGCGCGCCAACGACACTCCTTACGACCTCGTGCGCGTGGCCGAGGAGAAATGCTTCGGCCAAGGATACGAAGGCGAGGCCCATGGGCGTGTCTACGGCGACTTCGAAGGCGTCGCCGTCACCTGCGGAAAGTATCTTCGCCTTCTGGCAGTGGATCGCACGCGACGCGGCGGCGGAATCGGGAGCGATCTGGTTCGGGACGCAGAAGAGCGCGGCGCGCGGGTCATCGCCGCTGAGCCGGGAAATTACTTTACGCCGGGCGTTGCAGAATCGCTCGTCCCTTTCTTCACGAAGCTCGGCTATCACGAGACTGCACGTACGAACAATCTGGTCGTCGACGATTTGCCCGCCGCGATCCCGGATGGCGTGCAGAGGGACGGCGAACGCGCGCTCGATTTCATACGACTCGAATTCGGACCGATCTGGAGATTCGAAGCGCTTCGCGGTGCGACCGTGTTCTGGATTGAGGATGCGGGCAAGATCGCCGGCTTCTCGACGCACGAAGCGAACAATCGCGGGCTCGGCTCGTTCGGCCCGACCGGCGTCGCCAAATCCTTCCGCGGCCGCGGTCTCGGCCGCCGGTTGGCACTGGCATCTCTCGCCGATCTGAGACGGCTTGGATATCATCGGGCGGTCATCCCGTGGACCCACGCAAGTCGTCCTGCGCAAAAACGTGTGAAGCGGCGCCACCGCTTTCTTCCGCTTGCGATCGGCACGTCGGGCGGCGTCGCGTTGGCGGCCGTCGCGTTCTGGTTCTTCAAGAAGCAGGCAGAGCACGTCGTCGAGGGACACGCCGAACAGTACGACATGATGGTGTTCGACGTCGTGCATCGCATCGACAATCCGGCGATGCACCAATTCATGGAAGGCGTGACGCAACTCGGGACGCACGCCGCGATCAGCGCGGCTGCCGGTCTAACAGCTCTAGCGATGTTCCGGCAGGGACGAAAGGGCGATGCCTGGACGGTGGTCGTCAGCACCGGCGGAGCGATGGCCATCAACACCATCCTCAAGAACGTCTTTCAGCGCAAACGCCCGCAGGAGCTCGCGCGCAGAATCAAGCTGCCCAAATCGCATAGTTTCCCGAGCGGTCACTCGCTGCTCTCAGCGGCGACCTATCCGATCGTCGCGCATCATCTGGTTCAGAACCGCTCACTTGCCACGCAGGCATTCGCGCACACGCTGGCCGGCCTGACGATCCTCGGCGTCGGCTTCTCGCGCATCTATTTCGGCGTCCACTTCCCATCGGATGTCCTGGGCGGATTCGCGGCCGGCTTTGGCTGGCTGGGCCTGACATCGCTGTCGCACACCTTTGTGGAACGCGGCGACCGAGAAAATCGTTAGGATCAGAGAAATGGCATCGGCCACATCGACTTACGGCGCCAACATCGCATTCATCGAAGAGCTGTACGAGAAGTACCGGACCGATCCCGATTCGGTGAGTCCGAGGTGGCGCGAGTTCTTCCGCGATTTCCAGGAACCGGAGGAGAACGTAGGACAAGCTCTCAGCTTGTCCGGGCCGGTTGAGAGCCGGCCCGACGTCAGCACAGCACCTCCGCGCCCGGTTCCTGTTGCGCCGGAAGTTCCCGACGCCATACCCCTTCGCGGAGCTGCCGCCAAGATCGCGCAGAACATGGAAGCGTCGCTGGCAGTTCCGACGGCGACTTCCATCCGCACGATTCCGGTCAAGGCGCTCGAAGAAAACCGCCGCGTCATCAACAATCATCTGACGCTCAACGGCCAGACCAAGGCGTCGTTCACGCACATCGTGGCGTGGGCGATCGTGAAGGCGATCAAAGACCATCCTCGAATGAACTCAGGCTTCGTCGCGCAGGATGGCCAGCCCGCCCGCATCGATCGTGAAGACGTAAACCTCGGCATCGCGATCGACGTCGAGCGCAAAGACGGATCGCGGTCGCTCGTCGTGCCGAACGTCAAGCGCGCGCAGACGATGGACTTCGCGCAATTTCTCAAGGCCTACAACGACATCGTCCGTAAGGCGCGCAACAACACGCTCGAAGTCGGCGACTTCGAAGGGACCACGATCTCGCTCACCAATCCCGGCACGATCGGCACCGCCGCTTCGGTGCCGCGGCTGATGCAAACGCAGGGCGCGATCATCGCAACGGGGCAGATCGACTATCCGGCCGAATACTCCGCCACCGACGCCGACGTCATCGCGGACCTCGGCATCTCCAAGGTGATGACGATGACGTCGACGTATGACCATCGCATCATCCAGGGCGCGGAATCGGGAGCCTTCCTGGCCCGCGTCCATGAGCTGCTCCTCGGCGCGGACAATTTCTACGACGACATCTACCGCGATCTTCGCATCCCGCACGAGCCAGTGCATTGGGCGAAGGATCGCGCGCGCACGGGCGACGAAGCGCGCATCCGCGAAGCGAAGGTGCTGCAGATGATCAACGCCTATCGCGTTCGCGGCCATCTGCTGGCCGACCTCGATCCGCTCGAGTACGCGGTCCATCGCCATCCGGAGCTCGACCCGGCGTTCTACGGCCTGACAATCTGGGATCTCGATCGCGAATTCGTCTGCGGCGGCCTGTGCGGCCACACGACTTCCAAGCTTCGCGACATCCTCGACACGCTGCGTGAGACGTATTGCGGAAAGATCGGCCCCGAGTACATGCACATCCAGGAGACGGTCCAGAAGAAATGGCTGCAGGACCGGATGGAGCCGACGCGCAACCACGACAATCTCGACGGCGCGATCAAGCGGCGCATCCTGATGAAGCTGAACGACGCCGAAGCGTTCGAAAAGTTTTTGCACACGAAGTATGTCGGCCACAAACGCTTTTCGCTCGAGGGCGCCGAATCGGTCATTCCGATGCTCGATTACCTCTTCAACGCCGCCACCGAGAACGGCGCGGTGGAGGCGGTGATCGGAATGGCGCACCGCGGCCGATTAAATGTACTTGCTAATATATTAGGAAAATCATACGAGAAAATATTTCACGAATTTGAAGGTGACGTCGACCCAAACACCACCCAGGGCTCCGGCGATGTGAAATATCACCTGGGCGCAGACGGAACGCATCAATCGCCAAACGGCGCGACGCTCAAGCTGACCCTGGCGTCGAATCCGAGCCATCTGGAAGCCGTCGATCCGATCGTGGAAGGCATGGCGCGCGCGAAGCAGACGCTCATCGACGATCGCGAGCGAAAACAAGTTCTGCCGGTGCTCATCCACGGCGACGCCGCGTTCGCAGGTCAGGGCGTGGTGGCAGAGACGCTGAATCTCTCGCAGCTCAAAGGCTATCGCACCGGAGGCACGGTCCACGTCGTCATCAATAATCAGATCGGATTCACGACCGGCCCGGAGTCGGCGCGCTCGTCGGTGTATGCCACCGACGTCGCCAAGGCCGTGCAAGCGCCGATCTTTCATGTCAACGGCGACGATCCCGAAGCGTGCATTCGCGCGATTCGGCTGGCGTACGAGTTTCGCCAGCAGTTTCACAAGGACGTCGTCATCGACATGCTCTGCTACCGCCGTCACGGCCATAACGAGGGCGATGAGCCGTCGCTCACGCAGCCGCGAATGTACAAGGCGATCAAAGAGCATCGGTCGGTGCGAAAGATCTACACCGAACAGCTGCTCCGCAAAGGCGACATCGATCCGAAAGAAGCGGAAGAGTGGCTAGACGCGTTTCGGGTGAAGCTACAGGAAGCGTTCGATCGCACGCGCGAAGACAAAGAACCGCCGACGCAGGGATCCGAAACGCTGTGGACGGACGAGGAGGTCACCGGATTCCAGAAGGAGCCCTCGCCGGATACCGCAGTCTCCAGCCAGCAACTCGAGACGGTGAGCCGCGCGCTGGCCTCGATGCCCGAGAACTTCACCCCGCATCCGAAGCTGAAGCCGGTCGTGGCGCGGCGTCAGGCGATGGCCGAAGGGCGCGAGCCGATCGACTGGGGATTCGCGGAGCTGCTGGCGTTCGGAACGATTCTCATCGACGGATTCCGCGTGCGCCTGTCGGGTCAGGACAGCGGACGCGGAACGTTCTCGCAACGCCACGCCGTGATGTTCGACTACGTCAACGGCGCGAGCTATGTCCCGCTCAAGTCCCTGAGCCAGGACCACGAGCGCGGATTCGTCGCCTACGATTCCCTCCTCTCCGAATACGGCGTCCTCGGATTCGAATATGGATACTCGGTCGCCGATCCCGACGCGCTCGTGATGTGGGAAGCGCAATTCGGCGACTTCGTCAACGGCGCGCAGATCGTCGTCGATCAGTTTGTGTCGAGCGCTGAAGAAAAGTGGAGTCAGAACAGCGGACTGGCGCTGCTGCTGCCGCACGGCTACGAAGGTCAGGGCCCCGAACACTCGAGCGCGCGGCTCGAGCGGTTCCTGACGCTGTGCGCCGAAGGCAACATGCAGGTGATCTATCCGACCACGCCCGCGCAGTACTTCCACGCACTGCGGCGGCAGATGAAAAACAATCCGCGCAAGCCGCTGATCGTGATGACGCCGAAGTCGCTGCTGCGACATCCGCGCGCCACCTCGTCGCTTCAAGACCTTACTGGCGGCCGTTTCGAACCCGTGCTGGTCGATGGAACGGCGGCTTCAGCCGGTCGCGTCATCATCACCGCCGGCAAAGTGTTCTACGACCTCCTCGCTGCCCGCGGCGATCGCGACGTTCGCATCATCCGCCTCGAGCAGTTCTATCCGTTCCCACAGCCGATGCTCGCAAACGCGATCGGCAACGCCAAAGACATCGTGTGGGTGCAGGAGGAGCCGCGAAACATGGGCGCCTGGCCGTTCCTCCGTGAACGACTGCCGGAGGGAACGCGCTACGTCGGACGTCCGATCAGCGCATCGCCCGCGACCGGATCGCATCATCGGCACGAGGATCAGCAGAAAGCGCTGATCGAAGCCGCCCTCGGCTAAGGCTCGGGCTTCCCCTGGAGAAGCGGCTCAGTCTCCAATGTCTGTGCACCATTCTCTGTGCAGACCGCGTACTTCGACGGGTACATCGACGCGCCCGCATATTCGCCGGCGGCGTTGACGACGTAGAAGTTGAGCCCGAAATTCGGATTGCCGCCAGCGTTCAAAAGCCGCTTCTCGATCGTGTTCGCTTTCACGCGACGAAGCGCATCCATGGCGGCATCTTTCGGATGCATTCCCCTTCGCATGTTCTCGACAATGAGGAACGAACAGAGATTGTAGAGGTTCGCCTCGCCGCGGCCGGTCGAACCGGCGGCGCCGACATCCCCGTCGACGTAGAGACCGGCGCCGAGGATCGGAGAGTCGCCGACGCGGCCGGGGATCTTCCACGCGAGACCGCTGGTGGTTGTCACGCCGCAGATCTCACCTTTCGGGCTCACGCCGTCACAGTTGATCGTGCCGTAGAGATGTTCGCGATCGATCTTCCCTTCGGCCACCATCTGCAACGCGACTCGATATCCGGCCTCGGCGCGTGTTTTTGGATCGAGATAGTGTGACGGATCCGTCCGGCGTTTCCATTCGAGCCACTTCTGCCGCGAGTTCGGCGTGTTGAGATCGCTCTCGATCGTGAATCCCATGTTGCGCGCGAATTCCTGCGCTCCCTTTCCGACGACCAGATGATGATCGGTGTAGTCCATGACAGCTTTTGCGACGAGAGAGGGCGTGCGAACGCCTTCGATCGACGCGACAGCTCCCGCGCGCTTTCGCGGACCATGCATACACGATGAATCGAGTTGCACTACGCCTTCGGCGTTGGGAAGTCCGCCGTAGCCGACGCTGTCGTCCAGCGGATCAAGCTCGACGATGTTGACGCCGGCGATTACGGCGTCCAGGACATCGGAGCCTTGCGCGATCATCGACCACGCTTTCTCGACGCCCGTCATGTCGCCGCCGTTTTTGTAGCGATTGCCATTGGCGGACGAAACCACGACGGGCTTAGCAGGACTGCGGCGAATCACCGTCGGTCCCTGCGCGAATACTTTGGTGGCTACGGCAACCGCAGCGGTTCCGGTTGCAACGAACGTCCGACGACTGACCTGGCTCATCGCTACCTCCTGTTTGAGGAGGCAACGCTATTCGATCTTGTCCGGCTTCGGTAGCTCGTCCTTTTCGTTCTCCTCTCCGCCCGATTCGTCAGCGGTCGGAAGGATGACCTCATTGGCCGTCACTTCCACATCTTTGGCAACGATGATCTTCGGCGGCTCCTGTGGCACTGCGGCGCGTTTTTCGGCAGCTTCACGCGCGATCTCGATGAGCGCGTTAGCGACCGCGTTGATATCGAAGGGCTTCTTGATGACACGCCGCACCATCGAGTCATCGAGCGAGGCAACGTCACCATTCATGAGCGCTGTCGCAACAATCACGATCGGGCGCGGGTTCAGAGTACTGATCTTTTGCACGAGCTCGTAGCCGCTGAGGCGAGGCATCATCAGGTCGACGATCGCGATCTCGTACTGCTGGCGCTGAAGCATCTCCAGCGCCTGCAAGCCGTCCTTCGCGGTGTCGACTTCGAAGCCAGCGCGCTCGGCAATTCGGGCAAGAAGGCGCCGTACAGCCTTGTCGTCGTCGACAATCAATAGCGGAGTCTTCTTCACACCATTAATAACTGCAAGGACGGTGCTCGCTTTTCGTGCTGCTAAGTTTCTATTTCTGATGGTTTTACAACCGCATCAGCTCGCTTGCCGGATCAGCGCGCCATGCCACGAATCGCGTGCAGGTTTTTGCCATAAGCCCCTGCGAATTCGGCCGATGCGCTCGGCAAGAATGTCGAACACGACCATGTCTTGACGGCCATTTTCGACAAATTCGGGGCGCGTCATCGTGGCGACCTTGCCGGACCCATCTTGGTAGAAGATGCGATTGGGATCGAGGATCACGACGCCGAGCTCGCTTTCGAGCTGGCGAAGCAGACCGAACATGCGATCAATGGAACAGCCCGACGTTTCTGACTGCTGATCGACAGCGATCACAAGAAAACTGCTGTGGAGAAGATCGCGCGCGGAAACGATCGCCTGCCCGTGCGCAGACCAGTCGTCGAGAAATCGGTCGACGAGTGATAGCAGTCGCAAGCTTTTCGGCTTATCGAGCGCAGGTGAGATTCCGAAGATCCAGATTCGCGATTCATCGGGCAGACGCGAAATGTCAATGCGTGGCATGTAAACTCCGGCGGTGAGCTTCGCAAAACTCGTGGAGCGATTCAAGGGCGGCGTGCAACATGAGACTAAAGTCGAACGTGATCCACTCCGCCTCGCGACGGCGGCCGTCCTTCTCGAAACCGCGTACGCCGATGGCGAATTCTCCCCAGCCGAGGACGGCGACGTGGTCGGATATTTGAAGCGTGCCTTTCAATTGGACGACGAGGCCGCACAGGACCTGATCACCGAGGCGGCCGAGTTGCGGAATCGCACGATCGATCACTTCGCACTCACGAATTTCATTCGCAAGAACGCCACGCTCGGACAGCGCATCGACATCGTGAAAACGATGTGGCGGATCGTTTACTCGGACCGAAAGCTCACCGACTACGAAAACTATCTCGTCCGCAAACTCGCTGATTTGCTGGGTCTCGAGCATCACGTGATGATCGATGCGAAAGTCGCGGTCTTGCGCGATATGGGACTGAGCGCGTGATCGAGTCGCGTCACGTTGCGATCATCGGCGCGGGCCCGATCGGGCTCGAGCTCGCGGTTGGGCTGAAGCAGCAGGGCATCGACTACGTCCAGATCGATGCCGGACAAATCGGCTCGACGATCGAATGGTATCCGCCGCAGATGCTTTTTCATTCGAGCTCTGACCGACTCGCGCTGGCGGGATTGCCGATCCAGACCGCGAATCAGCAGAAGATCACGAAAGAGGAGTTTCTCGCCTACCTTCGCGCGCTCGTGCAGCACTTCGGGTTGACCGTGCGAACGTACGAGCGCGTCGAGAACGTGCAGCGATTACCGGAAGGGGCATTCTTTTTACAGACGCGCGGCGTCGATGGCGAGCACGCGTATCGCGCCAACATCGTCGTGCTCGCCATCGGCGCGATGCACGCGCCGCGTCTCGTCAACGTTCCCGGCGAAGACCTTCCTCACGTCTCCCACTACCTCGCTGATCCGCACAAATACTTCGCAAAGCGTCTGCTGATCGTCGGCGGCCGCAATTCGGCAGTCGAGGCGGCGGTGCGTTGTCATCGGGCAGGTGCCGATGTCACACTCAGCTACCGCCGCGAAGATTTCGATCCGAAGGTCGTCAAGTTTTGGCTGCTGCCTGAAGTCCGAGCACTCATCCGCGATGGCAAAGTGCGGTTCCTGCCGAATACCTCAGTCGTCGAGATCCGAAGTGGAAGCGTGTTGCTGGCGCCGCAACAAGAGATCGCCGCCGACTTCGTTCTGCTCATGACCGGATATCGCCAGGACACGACTCTGCTCGAGATGCTCGGCGTCGAGCTGGCCGGCCCGGCGCGCGAGCCAGTCCACGATCCCGACACGATGGAGACGAACGTACCCGGCGTTTTCATCGCGGGGACTGCCGTCGCGGGAACGCCGCCTCGAAAGGTGGCGGTGATCGTCGAAACGTGTCACGTGCACGTCCCGCGAATCGTGGCAGCGATCAGCGGACGGCGCGTCGCGTTGCCCGAGGGGCAGTTGGATGACTAGCGGCGACACCTTCGGTTTACCGCTTTTTCTACCAGTGGTAGCGGCGGGATGCCTTGGCGTCCAGGGAAGTTATCACGCGCCGCTACCGCTGGTAGAAAAAGCGGTAAACCGAAGGTGTCGCCTACAGCAACGCGAAGCCGATCATTTTGTACAGCAGGCGCGCGGCGACATTCGCATCCCACTCCGTCATCCCCGGCGCGACTTCACAGAGATCGAGTCCGACGATGCGCTTCTTCGCACGGCGAATTGCGCGCAACAATCCGATCGCCTCGTTCCACGACAGTCCGCCTGGAACGGGCGTGCCGGTCCCTGGACAGAGTGTCGGATCGAGTCCATCGATATCCCACGACAGGTAGACGTCGACCGGGAGCTGCGCGACGATTTCATCGGCAAGCTCGGCGAAGGGGCTGCCGCGCTCCTTGCGCTGCGCGAGTACGTCGTCGAAGAAGGTGACGATGCGGCCGTTGGAATCGTCGATCATTCGCATTTCGGCGGTGCCGATGTCGCGCACGCCGACCTGCACCAGTTTCGCGACGCCGTCGACCTTCGTCATGACGTTGTAAAAGATCGAGGCGTGCGACCACGTGAAGCCTTCGTACGCGTCGCGCAGGTCGGCATGCGCATCGAGGTGAAGAATGCCGAGGCCGGGATGACGCTCGGCGTAGGCGCGGATGGCGCCGAACGGAACGGAGTGATCGCCGCCTAACACAATCGGCATCTTGCCGGCATCGAGCAGTGCGTTTGTCTGCGCGTAGACCCAATCGTTGACTGCGGCGCTGATCTTGTTGACCGCGCGGACGTTTTTGCGTCCGAGCTTCCTGGCCCGCGCATTCGACAGCACGATCTTGCCCGGGATCTCGAGCATCGCGATCCCGGCTTCGTACGGACGGCCGGTCTCGTGATCGAAGAGGTCGACCTGCTTCGATGCCTGCATCACCGCCGCCGGTCCGCGCGCTGTGCCTCCACCGTAAGACGTCGTCGCCTCGAACGGCACGGGGATGATGACGACGTGCGCTTCCGTGGGGCTGAAAGGAAGGCCGTAGATTCCGGATTTCTTCGGCGCCGCAGCGTCGGGATCGAACTTCAATCCATGTCCATCGGATTGAGGTAAGGCTTATCCGACTTTTCGGCGCGCTCGAGCGCTTCCTTGAATTTTTCTTCGAGAATGCGGCTGCGATCTTTCTGACTCTCGATCTGCTTGTCGAAGCGCTTGGCGGCCTCGCTCTTCTGCGTTTCGAGGTTCGAGACCATCGACTCGAGCGACAGGCCTGACTTCTTCTCCTTCGCCTTGTGCAGAAGGATCTCGCCAGTCACGCGATCGATGACGAGCAACGCCTCACAGCATGGGCAGGTGATCTCGAAGTTTTTCACCATCACTATTCTAGCGCCTGTGCAAGGTCGTCGATGAGATCCTGCGGGTGCTCCAGGCCGATCGACAGCCTCAGCAGATTCTCAGGCGTGCGCGATGTCGGTCCTTCGCTCGAGGCACGGTGCTCGATGAGACTCTCGACGCCGCCGAGAGACGTAGCGCGCGTGAAGACTTTCGTTTTTGCCGCCACTGCCAGCGCCGCCTCCCGCCCGCCCTTCACGTGGATCGACATCATGCCGCCGAAGTCGGACATCTGGCGCGCCGCGACCGCGTGGGCAGGATGGGACGGCAGCCCGGGATAGTTCACAGCCTCGATGCGCTGATGTTTGGCGAGAAAGTTCGCGACCACTTTGGCGTTTTCGCAGTGCACGCGCATGCGCGCGCTGAGACTTCGGATTCCGCGGAGAATCAGCCAGGAGTTGAAGGGCGACGCAACTCCGCCGACGATCGTTCGAACTTCGAGAACCTGCTCGAACAGTGCATCGCGACGGCGAAACGCGAGTGAGCCGCCCTGCACATCGCTGTGACCGCCGAAGTATTTGGTGGTCGAGTGCATGACGACGTCGGCGCCCAGCTCGAGCGGCCGCTGCAGCGCCGGCGTCGCGAATGTTCCGTCGACGATCAGAAGCGCTTTGGTTTCGCGCGCGATTGTTACGAGCGACGCGATGTCGACGACTTTCAACAACGGATTCGACGGCGTCTCGCACCAGATCGCCCGCGTGTCCCGCCGTATCGCCTTGCGCAGGCGGCCGAGGTCGGTCATTTCGACGAGTTCGTGCGTCAGTCCCCATCGCGGAAAAAAATCGGTGCCGAGGATGCGGACGGCGTAGTAGCCGTCATCGGGAATCAAAACGTGCGAGCCGGAGGGAAGCGATTGGAAAAGTGCCGCCGCCGCCGCCATCCCTGATGCGAAAGCGAGAGCCGCTTCGCCTGAATCGATTTCTGCCAAGGCCGATTCGAGTCGCGTCTGCGTCGGGTTGTGATCGCGGATGTAGCTGTAGCCATGCGAAGGCTGGCCGTCGGATTTGTTGCGCTCGAACGTCGTCGACAGGTAGATCGGAGGCGAAACGGCGCCGGTTTTCTCGTCACTTTCGCCGCCGGCATGTACGGCTTTTGTCTCGAAATGCATTTGTTGAGGATAGTTGCTCGGTTGCTAGGTTGCTAACCAAGTAACCCGGCAACCTAGTAACCTAGCAACCTTGGGACGCATCCACCTCGGCTCCATCCTCGGCACGACGATCACGCTGGACGTCAGCTTTCTGATTCTCTGCGCGCTCTTCGTGATGATGAACCTCGATACCTCGGGCGTGCAGTACGCGCTGCTGTGGGTGCTCGGTATCTTCGGGTTTGGGCCAAGTCAAATCCTTCTACAGGGGGTGGGAGGGGTGACGATCAACGAACGCCGCGCCCGTCCGTGGCAGGACCTCTTCATCAGCGCGGCCGGACCTGCCTCCAGCATCCTGTTGGCGTGGGGCGTGGCGTGGATCCGGGGCATGCCATTCGGGCACCGCGATCCGTTTCTGGTCGCTCTGCTTCCGCTGCTGCAGATCGCGAATATCTACTGGGCTATCTTCAACTTAATGCCGGTGGCGCCCCTGGATGGCCACGGCATGGTCCGCAACTTCCTGAGGATGTTCCTAAATGAGCGGCTGGCGTTTGTAATCGCGATCTGGATCTCAATTATTGTCGGTTCGCTGCTCGCGCTTCTCAGCCTGGCCCTCCGTCAATTTTTCCTTCTGGTGCTCCTGCTTTGGTACGTCCGAGCGAGCTACATGCAGTGGCAGTTCTTCCGATCCATCGACCGCACAAACGATTAGGCACAAATTCACCTAAAATAAGATCCTTTAATCGCTTGCCA